>JBDKRY010000258.1:0-3192 GCA_039683155.1 Proteiniphilum sp. | reverse complement strand
AAAGAGATCATTGAGCATACGATTCAGCAGGTATTTGCCGAAAAGAGTGATTCGGTGGAATACAAGATTGGGACGATGATTGAGATACCGCGTGCCGCACTTACGGCACACAAGATTGCCAAACAAGCCGATTTCTTTTCTTTCGGCACCAACGACCTGACACAGCTGACCTTTGGCTACAGCCGCGACGATGTGGCCAAGTTTCTGCCGATGTACCTCGATAAGGGAATCCTGAAACAGGATCCTTTTGCAGTGCTCGACCAGAAGGGGGTGGGACAGCTTGTACGCATGGCCGTGCAAAAAGGGCGCGAAGTGAAGCCCACGCTGAAATGTGGCATATGCGGTGAACATGGCGGGGAACCTTCATCGGTGAAGTTCTGCCATACCGTGGGGTTGAATTACGTTTCCTGTTCTCCTTTCCGCGTGCCCATTGCGCGCCTGGCAGCCGCACAGGCAGCTATTGAGGGATAAGAGACACACAAACCATTTGGCTGCTATGGGGATTATCATTACTTTTACATCTATTATTCTACACGCATTAACTGATAAAACAAGCATTGAAGTTAATCCGTTCATGTGTGATAGATTCTGAGATGTGATGATTTAATCTGCAAATCGTTCAATCATTAAATCATTCAATCAGCAAATCAATTAATATGAAGTATTCCTTGAAGATATTATTCTTTTTGATTTTCTTGTCTGCCGCGCATTGTCTTGTGGCACAAAATAATGTGATCGACGAGATTGTATGGGTCGTGGGCGATGAAGCCATTCTGAAATCGGAGGTGGAAGAGTACCGCAAGGAGCTGCTGATGCAGAACCAGCGTATCGAAGGTGATCCTTATTGTTTCATACCCGAGCAACTGGCCATTCGGAAACTTTTCCTGGATCAGGCCAAACTTGACAGCATTGAGGTGCAGGAATCCAATGTAAACCGCACGCTCGAATATCTGGTCAACGAATATATTGCCTCCACCGGTTCCGTGGAGCGGCTTGAAGAATATTACGGAAAAAGTATTGCCGGTATCAGGGAGGATCTGCGGGAACAAATCCGTGAACAACAGCTCGTGGAAGGGGTGCAACAGAAACATTTCGGGAGCGTACAACTGACACCCTCTGAAATCAGAAAGTATTATAACAGCCTGCCACAGGATAGTTTGCCGTTTATACCAACCACGCTGGAAGTACAGATTATTACGGTGGAACCAAAAGTACCCCTGGCGGAAATTGATAAGGTAAAGGCTCGCCTGCGGGAATACACCGATCAGATCAACAGGGGGGAAAGGGATTTTTCTACGCTGGCCCTTTTGCATTCCGAGGACCCCTCAGCTATTAAGGGAGGGGAGCTGGGATTCATGAACCGTTCGGGATTTGTTCCTGAGTTTGCCAGCGTGGCCTTTGCTTTGAGTGACCCCAAAAAAGTGTCAAACATCGTAGAATCGGAATATGGGTTTCACATCATTCAATTGATTGAACGCCGGGGCGATATGGGCAATTTCCGGCATATACTGCTGAAACCCAAAGTGCCTCAGGAGTCGCTCGACACCGCACTCGTGCGATTGGATTCGATCAGGAGCGGGATTATGAGCAAAAAGATCTCTTTCGATGAAGCAGCTACATTTCTTTCGGCCGATAAAGACACGCGTAATAACAAGGGGATCATGGTGAACAATGTCAGAGGCTCTGTGAATGCGGGAACACCTCGCTTTGCCCTGAACGAACTGAATCAGGATATCGCAAAAATAGCGGGAGAGATGAAAGAAGGAGAGATCTCCCAGCCGTTCATCATGCTCAACGAGAAGGGGCGCCAGGTAGCTGCCATGATAAAGATCACCGCTCGTAATGAAGGACATAAGGCCAACATCAACAACGATTATCAAATCATCAGGCAAATGGCGGAAAGTGCCAGGCAGCAGAAGATGGTGGATGAGTGGTTACAGGAGAAAATAGGTAAGACCTATGTGCGTATTGACCCTGACTGGCAGGGGTGTGAATTTAAATATAAAGGATGGCAAAAATAATCCTTTTTGTCATGTTGGCTATAGCCCAGGCACAGCAACCACCTGCCGGACGTCTTTCGACAGAACCTGATACCCGCATCATCGAACTGAGGCAGGCCGATTTGTGGAGCAAGAGAAGCGGCTTTGATGCCGAAATCCTCACGGGCAACGTCACTTTTTTTCACGAAGGAGCATTTATGTATTGTGATAGTGCCTATCTGTATCAGCAGACCAATTCGTTTGAAGCTTTCAGCAACGTGCGGATGGAGCAGGGTGATACCATATTTGTGTACGGAGATTATCTTCATTACGACGGTAACACCCGTTTGGCACGGCTTCGGAATAACATCCGGATGGAAGACCGCACAGCCACACTCTTTACCGACAGTCTCGATTACGACCGGATGGCGAATATCGGCTATTATTTCGACGGTGGGATGCTGGTGGATGAAGAAAACGAGCTGACTTCCTTCTGGGGACAGTACAGTCCGGATATCAAACAGGCATTGTTTAGTGACAGTGTTAAACTGGTAAATGAAGATTACATTATCTATTCCGATACGATGAAGTACAATACGGAATCGAAGTATGTCGATATTCTGGGCCCTTCCCGCATTGTCTCGGACAGCGGCTATGTGCATACCAGCAAAGGCTGGTATAACACGGTGACCGATGATTCCCGTTTGCTGGACCGCTCAGAGGTATACAGCAACGATGGGACAAAAGTACTTATCGGCGACACTATCTTCTATAACCGCAAAACCGGCGAGGGAGAGGTATTTGGCAATATGTACCTTGAGGATAAGGAGAGAAAGGCCATTCTTCAGGGGAATTATGGTTTTTATAATGAGCAAACGGAGTACGGTCTGGCCACTGATTCAGCTTTTGCCATCGACTATTCGCAGAAAGATAGCTTGTATGTACATGGTGATACCTTGGTGTTGATTACCGATTCGGTATATCGTGATATTAAGGCTTATTACGAAGTTCGCTTTTATCGGGCAGACATACAGGGGATCTGTGATTCGCTTCACTATTCCTCCCGGGATTCTATGGTGTATATGGTGGGAGACCCCGTAGTCTGGAACAAAAACAACCAGATATCGGGTAACCAGATCGATGTTTATCTGAATGACTCAACTATTGAAAAAGTGATTGTAAAAGATAATGCTTTGGCTATTCAGGACAGGGG
>JBDKRY010000257.1:0-21374 GCA_039683155.1 Proteiniphilum sp. | reverse complement strand
GTCGAAACTTGTATAGATATCCAATCCGCCGATTTCGGGGGTAAGCCTCACCACAAGATCCTCACCGTCTTTCTCCACCGAAACGATGGGGTCGTACATCGCCGGCGAATACTTGGTCTGCGCATAGTCGAGACGAACAAAGTGATCCTCCGTCTTCCCGACAAACCGCTCCCAGTCTTTCTTCTCTGCGGGCGACCATAGCGACTCTGCCACCGCAAAACCGCGGGGCCAGGCCATATACTCTGCCTGACGGATGTTGTATATCTGTTCGGTCCACAGGTTGGCTTGCCCGCCCAGTATATAATTGGCATCGGCTCCTTCAGGGAGAGGATCAAACTGATAGGTTTTGCTCAGCCTCAGGCTGCCATATACACGGGCCTCAGTAGAGATATCGCCCTGCATAAAGTCGATATATACGTAATTATTGGGGCTCATCACCACATAGTGTCCCGATTTGGATGCTTCAATACCGTGTTGGGTGCCCCGCCAGCTCATCAGCGCGGTGGTGGGTGTGATCCCTCCCTCGAGGATCTCGTCCCAGCCCATCATCTTTTTCCCCTTCGAAAGGATGATCTGCTCCACCCTGCGCCCGAAATAGGACTGCACGCCGGGCATATCCCTGATCCCCTCGCGCTGCATCAACTGCTGCACCGCCGGACTCTTTTCCCAGAAGGTATAGGGCGCCTCGTCGCCACCGGTATGGATATATTCAAAAGGAAAGAGTTCCGCTACTTCCGTGATCACCTTGTCGAGGTATTCATAGACCTTCTCGTTGGCGGGGCAAAGCGTATTTTCATAAATTGCGGCGGGGTGCCCACCGGTACTCCAGTCCAGGAAAGGAGCGCCGGTACGGACAAAATGGTCGCCGCTTTCCGGGAAACAGGCCAGTTCGGGATAGGCGGCAAGCATGGCCGAGGAGTGTCCCGGCACGTCGATCTCCGGCATCACCTGCACATTGCGTTCCATCGCATAGTCAATCACCTCCCTGATCTCTTCCTGCGTGTAAAAACCGCCGTAATTCTTCGGTGCGTCGGGGTCTGGTTGGGAGAAACTGCCAAACCAACCTGTCTGCTCCGTTCGCCAGGCACCTGTTTCCGTCAGCCTGGGCAGGCTCTTTATCTCGATGCGCCATCCCTCATCGTCGGTCAGGTGCCAGTGAAACATATTGTATTTATATTTCACCATGTTATCGATAAACTGCTTTACTTCGTCCACCGTAAAGAAATGGCGCGCCACATCGAGCATCATACCTCTCCATCCCACTCTCGGGTAATCGGTAATCTCCACAAGGGGCACCTGCCACGAGACGTTCTCTTCCCGCCGGATGCTCTCAATCTGGGGTGGCATGAGCTGAAAAAGGGTCTGCACACCGTAAAGGAGTCCGGCCGGCTTGTTGGCATTGATCGTAATCTTTTGGGGCGTTACATCCAGCGTGTAACCTTCGTCGCCCAGAACGGCATCCGCCTTTTTATGCAGGAACAATTCAATATCGGCACGGGTTTGGCGGGTGCTCACCGTAACCTTTTTACCGGGCGCGAGCGACAGTTTCTCTTTCAACAAGCCGGCCACATAGGCCGTTTCCTTGCCGGAAGGGCTCAAAATAACCACTTCATCGGGCAACACATAATGTCCCCCTTTTTTCAGAAGCGAGACCGGTTCGGGAATAATGGAAATATTACGTTCCTTTTGCTGTGCAAAACCGACTATCCAGCACAGAATAAGCGTGAAGGTGAAAATACTGCGTTTCATGTATGTAATATATTTTTTTATTTGAACAAATTTACGAAAAATCTTCGGAACGATGCTGATAAACCCTTTGAGTTTACGATGATTATATCCACTTTTCATCCGATTGTATGATTAATACCAAAAAATTAACTACTTTTGCAGTTCAAAATAAGTTCACTAAAGTCAGAAATTTGTCTTCTGCTCGTTACTTAACGAAAACGTTCATTTAAAAAATGATAAACAGAAATTTAATTCGTATAAGGGTAGTCCAGATTGTCTACGCATGGTATCAAAATACGAATAAGGATTTGCGGAATGCCGAAAAGGAGCTCATGTACGGCCTGCAGAAATCGTACGATCTTTATTTTTATTTGCTGCTGCTGATGGTGGAGCTGGCCAAAGCGTACGAAAACAGGGTGGAAGCAAAACGGAACAAACATTTACCTTCCGAGGAAGATCTGAACCCCAACACTCATCTGATTCACAACAAGTTCATGCTTCAGCTCAGGGAAAACGCGCAATTTCAGAAACAGCTTGCCGAACGACCCTTGATGTGGGATGCCAACGAAGCGTTTGTAAAAAACCTGCTGGATACCATGCTGGCATCAGACACCTACAAAGAATATTGCGGAATCGCTTCTCCTACATACGAAGAGGATCGCGAGTTCTGGAGAAAATCGTTCAAGCAGTTTATCTATATGAACGAAGAGCTGGATCAGATTCTCGAAGACGAATGTATTTATTGGAACGATGATGTGGAGATTGTGCAGACCTTTGTCCTGAAAACAATCAAAAAGTTCTCCCCGGAGAAAGGTGCAAACCAACCGCTTCTCCCTATGTTCAAAGACGAAGAAGACAAGGAATTTGCCCTCAGGCTGCTGCATGACACCATCCGGAATGAAAAAAAATACAGGGATCTGATCGACAAGCATACCGATAAATGGGATTTCGACCGCATTGCATTTATGGATCTCATCATTATGCAGGTAGCTCTTTCAGAGATATTTACATTCGAATCTATTCCTACCAGCGTCTCACTGAACGAATATATTGAGATTGCCAAATCTTACAGCACCCCCAAAAGCGGTACGTTCATCAACGGAATATTGGATGCCATTGTGCAGGAAATAAAAGAAGAAAATCGTATCTTTAAAAATTAATTATTAGTTATCAATTTTAAATATCAATTTGTATGAATATTTTATTACAGGCAGCTCCGAGTGGCGGAATGGGTGGCATGGGCAGCACTTTGTTAATGATGGTGGCCATCATTGCTGTGTTTTATTTCTTCATGATCCGTCCGCAGCAGAAAAAACAAAAAGATCTGCAGAAAAGCCGTGAGGCAATGAAAGTGGGAGATAAGGTGGTTACCTCTGGCGGCATACACGGCAGAATCAAAGAAGTGGGCGACACCTGGTTTCTGGTGGAAGTGGCCGACGGTGTGAGAATGAAATTCGAGAAAACATCGGTTTTTGCCTCTTCAGCCGACGTGACGACAAACTAAACCTTTTTGCCATGGGAATAAAGGCTTTCATTCGGAAATGGATACCAAAAGCAGAAGCATATTTCTCCACCTTCCCGTGGAAAAACCTGCTCATCTTTTTGTCATTTCTGATACTGGCCTTTATTTTCTGGCTGATGCTTTTTTTTCAACAGGAAAATGTGGAGGGCACTTATCGCATTCCGTTGAAGTATACCCATATTCCGGAAGATGTGGTGTTTGACCATCCATTGCCGGAATACATCGAGATAAGTGTTGCCGACAATGGTGCACAAATTTTCGCGCTGGATGTCCGAAAAAAAGATTCGCTGGAGATCAATGTCACGGAGCTGACGGAGGGAGGCACGACCGAGCTTCAGGGCGACCAATACCGCCAGCTTATTCGTTCACAACTCGCGCCCGGCACCAATATCAGGGGCTACTATCCCATGAGCATCTCACTGGTCACCTCCAAACTGGAGCGCAAAGAATTGACCGTTGTATTCGATGGCGAGATCACAACCAGCCGGGCCAACCTCGTGGCCGACAGTGCCCTGTTTATCCCGGAAACTGTGACGGCATACGGTTCCGCCGCCTCGCTCAGACAACTGGAGGCTGCAGTAACCGAATATACCCTCTTCAAAAATCTGAAAGCCACCTCGCAGCTGCCGGTAAAAATAAAACCCGTAGATGGTGTGAAGTTTGTACCGGCAGAGGTAGAAATCTATATCCCGATTGAAGAATTTACGGAACGTACCTTTGAGATTCCCATCACTGCCACCCATTTACCCAAGGATCTCGATGTGAAGTTTTTCCCTTCGCGGGTGAAGGTCTCCTTTTCGGTAACGCTCGAGGAATACAAAAAGATTATTCCGGAAGATTTCGAACTTGAACTCGACTACCGGGATTTTCACGAAAACGAAGGGGGGCGCGTGGAACTCACTCTCACAAAAAGCCCCGCCACAGCCAACAATATACGGATTTCACCTTCTTCGGCAGAGTTCTTGTTTGAAAATAAGACGGGACAATAATTTCGTTACATAAGATATGCGAGTCAGTCTTAAAACTTTCTTTGAATGATCACAATCGGTGTTACCGGAGGTATCGGAAGTGGCAAATCGGTGGTTTGCGATATCTTTCGCTTGCATGGTATTCCGGTCTATGATGCCGACAGTGAGGCCAAAGAGCTCAACGATACTTCCCCCGTCATTCGCGCACAGATTATCCGCCACTTCGGAGAAGAACTATACCGGGATGGCAGGCTCGACCGCAAGGTATTTGCATCGCACATCTTTCAGGATGAACATAAGCTGGCGTTGGCCAACGCCATCATTCATCCCGAACTGGCAAACCATTTTCTGGAATGGCGCGGGAGACAGCAACATCATCCGATGGTGGTAATCGATGCCGCCGTGCTTATTGAAGCGGGATTCAACAAATGGGTCGACAGGGTGGTCACTGTTTATGCTCCAAAAGAAGTTCGCTTACAGCGAACTATTGCACGCGACCGGTCGTCCGCAGACCAGGTGGAAGCCCGCATGAGTCACCAGCTGCCGGAGGAAGAAAAGATAAAACATTCCGATTTTATCATCTACAACGACAACCGTCACTCGCTGATCCTGCAGGTATCGGATCTGATTCGGAAGCTGAGCGAAAATGCGCATTAAAGCCAGGCATTTTCCCGTAGCTACACAATCCAGGCAAGCTTGTCTTCGGTTTGTATTGCTGAACGAAAATGTTGTTTCTTACGAAAATTACCTGTAAATTTGCCTTCATAAAATAAGGTTATACAGTATAAAATATCACTACAATGATTGAAAGAATTGGGATCAACGCCGGAAAAGTATGGACAGTGCTGGATGAAACGGGTCGTCAAAATGTAAAGGATGTGAAGAAAACCACAAAGCTAACCGATAAGGATCTTTACGCGGCACTCGGATGGCTGGCCAGAGAAGGAAAAGTGGCAATGGAAGAAGTAGATAAAGAACGCTACATTTCATTGACATAGCTGCTCCCCCGTTCATTTTTTTATCTTTTATCTTTACCCAAAAGTCAGCACCATGATGGGGAACAAACAATTGTACCAGCAACTGGCCCGGCTGTTTCCTCAGGAACAGCTGTTTACCGATGATCTCTCGCGCCTCACCAGGGGGACAGACGCGGGCCTGTACCGGCTTGTGCCCAAGGCGGTTGTGAAAGTAAACAGTGAGGAAGAAGTGATCCGTCTGTTGCAATTCTGCCATCGGTCAAAGATGCCGGTAACTTTTAAGGCAGCCGGGACCAGCCTGAGCGGACAAACCATTTCCGACTCCATCCTGATGGAAACCGGCGAAGGCTTTTCGTTTTCGGCTATCACAGACAACGGCGCAACGGCCACTTTTGGGTGCGGGTTAACAGGAGCTGCGGCAAATCGTATGCTGCTGCGCTATCAGCGTAAATTAGGTCCAAAGCCGGCATCGATCAATTCGGCCAAAATAGGCGGTATCATCGCCAACAATGCAAGCGGATCGAGCTACGGTATCCGCCACAACAGTTACAATACTGTAAAGTCGATGCGCATTATTTTTGCGGACGGCTCCCTCCTCGATACGGGCGACAGCGAGAGCTGCCGGTCATTTGTCTCGCTGCATCCGCAATTTATCGGCGAGATCATCCAATTACACCGCGATGCCACCGAAAAAGAGGTTATCCGCGAAAAGATAGCCCGCAAATTTCAATTAAAGAACACCTGCGGCTACGGAGTCAATTCACTGATCGATTTCAAGGATCCGATTGAGATCATTCAGCATCTCCTGATCGGTTCTGAAGGAACGCTCGGGTTTGTGTCGCAGGTTACTTTCGAAACCGTGCATGACGCACCGCTTAAAGCCGCAGCCATGATCTGGTTCGCCAACCTGCGGGATGTGAGTGATGCCATTATTCCACTTCGAGGCTGCCAGGTAAGCGCGGCAGAGCTGATGGATCGGAACGCCTTGCGTGCCGTGGAAAATCAGCAGGGTATGCCGGACGAGCTGAAATCTTTACCCGAAGGAGCCGCGGCATTACTGATAGACACCTCCGCTGACGACGAGGGAACCCTGCTGGCACAAATGATGGAGATAGAAGAAAAACTCGCCCATCTGCCCACTCTCTCGCCGATCAGATTCACCACCGACAAACATCTATACAACCTCTACTGGAACGTACGCAACGGCCTGTTCACCTCAGCAGCCGCCACACGCCCGCCCCATACCGCCTGCATTATCGAGGATATTGCTTTCCGGGGAGAGCTGTTGGGCGACGCACTGACAGAGGTGCGAGGGTTACTCGTGCAAAGCGGTTATGCCGATGCCGTGATGTGGGGGCACCTGCTGGATGGAAATGTACATTTTACGGTATTTCCCGATATCAATACCCCCGAAGGGGTACAAAAATATGCCGGTTTTATGCAGGATCTGAGTGAGATGGTGGCCATAAAGTACAACGGCAGCCTGAAGGCTGAGCACGGTACCGGCCGTAATATGGCGCCCTTCGTGGAAAAAGAATGGGGTAGCGACATATACGCGTTGATGAAGAGAATAAAAAAGGTTTTCGACCCGGGCAACATCCTGAATCCGGGTGTAGTGATCAATGACAGCCCCGATGTATTCATCCAAAATCTGAAGCAAATTCCCGAAGCTCATCCCATTATTGACAAATGCATTGAGTGCGGCTTCTGCGAGGTTACCTGCCCCTCCAAAAACCTCACGCTGACGCCACGGCAACGGATTGTGGCCTATCGTCATCTGGCCGAAAATGCCGCGTCGGGAGACAGCCGGAAAAAATCCATCCTGAAACAGGTGAAAGAGATTTCTTACCCGCTGGAGCAAACCTGCGCCACAGACGGCTTGTGCGGTATTGCCTGCCCGGTGGGTATTGACACGGGCAAGCTCGTGAAAGAACTCCGCTGGCAGCAAAATGGCCGATTCGCAAGGTACGCAGCGGCGATGATCGCGAATCACACGGCAGGAACCACCGCTCTGCTGCGCGGTTTATTGCGGTTGCCGCATACCCTGGCGAAGTGGGTAGGATACGGCACACTGGAGGACGTGACCAAAGGGCTCTACCGAATGGGCGACGGCATCTTCCCGCTGTGGACACGCTATACTCCCTCGGGCAGCAAAAAAATTACCGGCCGTCTTTTCCCGGCAGAAGCTCCCGATGCTCCCACGGTAGTCTATTTTCCGACCTGCATTACCCGCTCACTGGGAGGGCCCTCCTTCGGATACGAAGAAAACGAGGATCTGCCGGCGAAAATGCTTTCGGTGCTGCACAAAGCCGGCTATACCGTCGTGATTCCGGAGGGGAGAGACAAATTGTGCTGCGGTATGGCATTCAGCAGCAAAGGATTTCGTAAAGAGGCACAAAAGAAGGAACAGGAACTGAATCATGCGCTGCTTGAGGCAACCCGAAACGGTGAACTGCCTGTCGTGTGCGACATGAGTCCCTGTCTGCTGCACATGCGGGAGACACTTGATCCGCGTCTGAAGCTGTATGACCAGGTGGAGTTTATCCACGATTTTCTTTTGGATCGTTTACAGTTCGTTCCTCAGCCAGTTACGATAGCCATACACACTACCTGCAGTTCCACTAAGATGCAGCTCGGGGAGAAGTTTTTCACGGTAGCATCGCGCTGTGCGGAAAAGGTGATAGTACCGGAGAATGTGGATTGTTGCGGATGGGCGGGTGACCGGGGATTTTTCTATCCCGAGCTGAATAATGCGGCATTATCATCCTTGAAGGAGGGTATCCGGGATGCCAAAGAAGGATATTCCAATAGCCGTACCTGTGAAACAGGCCTTTCCATCAACAGCGGCATTGCCTATAAGACGGTCATTTACCTGGTGGATAAAGCGACTCCCTAAACAGCAGGTATATTTGCTCCGGAGGTTTTACTTCATCCGGTCAAATCCCTGACCGTAGATACCAATTACATTGCTCTGGGAGATAAAAGCGTTTTCATCGATGCTCTTCACCAGCCTAAAAATTGAGTTGGACTCGTTTCGTCTCGCCATGACAAGCAACACCTTTTGTGTGCTTTTCGTATACCATCCCGTCCCATCCAGCACAGTACAGCCGCGATGTAACTGCAGATTTATCTGCGTGGCAATCTCTTCGTACTTTTGGGAAATGATGAAGAACTGAACCGACTGCCGGATACCGTTCAGCACCCAATCGACCGAGGTAGCCATCACGGCGATGATGATGATCCCAAAAACGATGGTTTCCACGCTCCTGAAAATGACAAATGAGGAAGCAACGATGATCAGGTCAACCCACAGCATCGTGCGCCCGGGCGTGATATTCCGGTATTTGTTGATTACGAGCACAATGATATCCGTTCCGCCACTGCTGCCGTTCACCGACATCACCAGACCTACCCCTGCCCCCGCCACGATAGAACCAATCAATCCCGCCATCAGCGGCTCTTCTGTCATGATCGGATTCCACTGAAGACGCTCGAACAGACCGATAAAAGCAGTTAGCGATGCCACACCCACAATGGTTTTCACCAGAAATTCCGATCCCAGTATTCTGAAAGCGATCAACAGCAGCACCGCGTTCATCACAAAAACCATGACCGACACCGGCCATCCCAATGCGTAATTGATCAGTACAGCCACACCCGTGAGCCCTCCCAGCACAAACTGGTGGGGCATGATAAATTGGGTGACCCCCAGTGCGTACATGAAGGTTCCCAGAAAAATCATCAGATAATCTTTCCAATAAAACTTCTTCAGGCTAAATTCAGGAAATTTCTCCATTGATATCCTCTGTTGTCAGTTATCAGTTTGACAGTTCGTTTACATTGACACATTCATCATCCCATCATTCAATCCTCAAATCAACAAATCATTCAAGCACTACATTCACAATTTTTTTGGGGACAATAATGATTTTCCTGGGCATTTTGCCCTCAAGCCACTTTTGCGACTGGGGATGTGCCAGGACTGTCTTTTCAATCTCTTCATTGGCAGCATCTGCAGCAAATTCGAGGATATAGCGCGATCTTCCGTTGAAGGATATCGCATACGGGAATGCATCTTCCTGCAGATACTCCTCATTCCATGCAGGCCATGCAGCATCACAAACTGAGGTTTTATTCCCCAGCGCGTGCCACAGTTCTTCTGCAAGATGGGGTGCAAAGGGCGCCAGACAGACCACCAGGTCGCCCAGGATGATTCTTTCCCTGCATGAAAGTGCGGTCAGCTCGTTCACACAAATCATGAAAGCCGAGACCGACGTATTGAAAGAGAAATGTTCGATGTCGGATGTCACCTTTTTGATCAGTTTGTGCAACGATTTAAATGTCTCTTTCGCGGGTTCACCGTCTGTCACAGCCAAAGCATCCTCCTTATAGAAAAGATTCCATACCTTACGCAGGAAGCGGTGTACCCCGTCGATCCCGTTGGTGTCCCATGGCTTGGACTGCTCCAGCGGCCCCAGGAACATCTCGTACAGCCGGAGTGTATCGGCACCGTATTTTTCCACGATGTCATCGGGGTTCACCACGTTGTACATCGATTTCGACATCTTTTCAATGGCCCATCCGCACACATATTTGCCCTCTTCCAGCACAAATTGCGCATTGGCATACTCGGGACTCCACCGCATAAAAGCCTCAAGGTCGAGCAGGTCGTTGTGCACGATGTTTACATCCACGTGAATGGGGGTCACCTCGTATTGCTCCCTGAGGTTATGCGACACAAACGTGTTTGTGCCTTTGATGCGGTACACGAAATTACTACGTCCCTGTATCATTCCCTGGTTTACCAGCTTCTTAAAAGGTTCCTCTTCGCAGGATACCCCCAGATCGAACAGGAATTTATTCCAGAAGCGGCTGTAAATAAGGTGTCCCGTGGCATGTTCGGTGCCGCCGATGTACAGATCCACGTCGCGCCAGTAGTGGTTGGCTTTTTCCGATACCAGCGCCCCGCTGTTGTGTGGGTCCATGTACCGTAAGTAATAAGCCGACGAACCCGCAAAACCAGGCATGGTATTCAGTTCCAAAGGGTAACCCTCTTTCGTCTGCCAGTTTCTGGCCCTGCCCAGTGGCGGTTCCCCCGTCTCGGTGGGCAGAAACTTATCTACCTCAGGAAGTTCCAGCGGCAGCTCGCTTTCGTCCAGTGTGTAGGGCATTTCGTCCTTGTAATAGACGGGAAACGGTTCGCCCCAGTAACGCTGTCTTGAAAAGATGGCATCACGCAGTCGGTAATTGATTTTGCGGTAACCCAACCCCCGTTTCTTCACTTCATCAATGGCCGCCGGGATGGCCTGCTTCACCGTCATCCCGTTCAGAAAACCGGAATTGACCATGATCCCCTCCTTGGCATCGAAACTCTCTTCCGAGATATCGCATCCTTCAATAAGCGGGATGATGGGGAGATTAAAATGTTTCGCAAAGGCGTAATCGCGACTGTCATGCGCCGGCACAGCCATAATGGCACCAGTGCCATATCCGGACAATACATAATCGGATATCCATATGGGAAGCGGCTCACCCGTGAAGGGGTGCGCAGCATAGGAGCCCGAAAATACACCGGTAACCGATTTGTCGGCAATACGTTCCCGCTCCGTCTTTTTCTTTGTTTTTGCAATGTATGCACCCACAGCTTCGCGTTGCTCACCGGTAGTAAGTTGCTCCGTCAGCTCACTCTCCGGCGCAAGCACCATAAAGGTCACACCGAAGATGGTGTCGGCGCGGGTGGTAAATATATCGAAAGAGACTCCCTGAAGGGTTTTGAAATGGATGACGGCACCCTCGCTTCGCCCTATCCAGTTGCGCTGTGTCTCCTTCAGCGAATCACTCCATGCAATCGTATCGAGCCCCTCCAGCAGACGTTGTGCATAGGCAGAAACGCGCAGGCACCACTGGCGCATCTTGCGCTGTTCCACCGGATAGCCTCCCCGGATGGAGAGCCCTTCGCTCACCTCATCGTTGGCAAGCACTGTCCCAAGCTGCGGGCACCAGTTTACGATGGTATCCCCCAGATAAGCAATGCGGTAGTTCATCAAAATCTGCTGTTGCTCTTTCTCAGTCATGTTATTCCACGCATCGGCAGTGAAGGTCATCGGTTCGGTACAAGCAACATCCAGTCCGGCGGTACCCTGCTGGGAGAAGATCCCGATCAGCTCCGTGATCGGTCGGGCCTGCTGTGCCTGGTTGCAGTAGTAGGAATGGAACATGCGGATGAACGCCCATTGCGTCCACTTATAGTAGTCCGGGTCACAGGTACGCACCTCCCGGCTCCAGTCGTACGAAAACCCGATTTTATCGAGTTGCTGCCTGTAGCGGTTGATATTGTTCTCCGTGGTAATGGCCGGATGTTGACCTGTTTGTATGGCATACTGCTCAGCCGGAAGTCCGTAAGCGTCGTAGCCCATGGGATGAAGTACGTTGAATCCCTGCAATCGTTTGAACCGCGAAAAAATATCCGAAGCGATGTATCCCAGAGGATGTCCCACATGCAATCCTGCCCCCGAGGGATAGGGAAACATGTCGAGCACGTAAAACTTAGGTCTGGAACGATCTTCGGTCACCTTGTATGTCTGATGGTCGACCCAGTATTGCTGCCACCGTTTTTCTATTTCTCTGAAATTGTAATCCATGACTGTCCTTCATTAAAAAAACGGTGCAAAGATAGAAAATTAATGTGATAAAGTGCCGATTTGATGATGTGATGATTGGACGTGGTAAAAAGATAATGCACCTCGCATGATAAGGGATAATACGCTTCGCGCGATAAAAATTATGGTGTGCTACGAACGATAAAAAGACAGAATGGAAAAATCTTGAATTGAACGAACAATCGACGCAGCCAAATCCTGAAATCCTGAATCTTATTCCTCATACATCCGGTCAATCAGATCACCATATCTTTCCAGAATCACCTTCCTGCGCAGTTTGAGTGTATTGGTCAGTTCGCCGGTCTCCACTTTGAAAGGTTCCGGGAGCAGTGTAAACCGTTTTATTTTCTCGTAGGAGGTAAATTGTGACTGCAGCAACTCAATGCGGCCAAAGATAAAGTCATTTATTTCAGGATGATTTGCCAGCTCCTCCACTGCCTTAAACGGGATACCCTGTTCCGTGGCGTACACCTTTAGCGCCTCATAGTCGGGGACAATCAGGGCACTCACAAACTTTCGCTCATCCCCAATGACAGCCACCTGATCGATATATTTATCCTCGGCGATACGTGTTTCGATCATTTGTGGCGCAATATATTTGCCGTTTGATGTTTTGTAAAGATCTTTGATACGTTCTGTAAGGATGATCTCATTGTTATCGGTCAGTGTGCCCGCATCACCGGTTCTGAAAAAACCATCTTCGGTAAAAGCGGCATTATTCGCTTCCGGCTTTTTATAATAGCCAGCCATTACAGTATCCCCTTTCACCAGTATCTCGTTGTTTTCGCCGATCTTCACCTCCACATCCGGCATCACTTTTCCTACTGTTCCGATCCGAAAGCCTTTCTCGGGAAAGCAGCTCACCGTGGCAGTTGTTTCCGTAAGACCATAGCCGTAAATAAGATGCACGTCGATCGATTGCATGAACGCATTGATCGTGTCAGACAAGGGTGCTCCCGCCACAGGGAAGAAATTTCCGCGGTCTATTCCCACGATTCGCTTGATCAGATAAAAGACAGTATGCCGTTAGAGAAAAAATTTGACACGATTACCCAGAGGAGGACATTTCCCTTCATTCACGAACTCCAGGTTGTGTCGGCGGCCCGTCTTCACGGCATCGGTAAACAACCATTTTGTGATACCGGAAGCACTGTCCATATTTTCTTTGATCCCATCGTATACTTTCTCCCAAAAACGGGGCACATTGCTCATCAACGTCGGACGTATCTGTTTGATGGTCTTTCTTATCTCACTCGGCTCCCTGTTCACAGCCACGGTAATACCTTTGTGAAGACAGTAATAGGTCCATGCTTTTTCGAAAATATGGGTCAATGGCAAAAAACACATGGAAAGATCTTTTTCCGACAGTGAGGTGAGACGGAGGTCATGAATACGGCACGCCTTGATATAATTGGCATGGGTGAGCATTACCCCTTTCGGTTCTCCCGTCGTACCCGAAGTATAGATAATGGTGGCCAGATCGCTCTCTTTCAACTGTTTCAATCTTGAGTTAACCATGGCCAGCGATTCGGAATTATCTCCGGTAGTGATGAAATCGTCAAAATAAACTGAACGCTTATCCTCCGGCTTCAGAACCACTTTCGGGTCGAAAATGATCAGTCTTTCCAATACAGGCAGTTCCTGCTGCACTTTACAGGCATTATTGTACTGAAACTGTTCACCCACAAACAGCACCTTAATCTGTGCATCATTGACGATATAACTCAGTTGCACAGGCGAGGAAGTGGCATACATAGGAACCATGACCGCACTGTTGGCATACGCGGCGAAATCGGTTATCAGGTATTTTTCCATGTTCTGGGAATAAATGCCCACGTTGTCATTTGGCTGCAAGCCTATTTCAGCCATTGCCTGAGCGGTCTTCATGATTTTGTCTGAAAAACTTTTCCATGACAGATCCAGCCATTCACCGTTTGGCGACTGATACTGTAACGCTGTTTTATATTTCAGCTTCAAAGCTTGTTTGTGGATAAGCTCTCCCAAATGATAATATGCCATATACTTCCTTTTATGTGCTCAAATTTACACTTTTCCCCGGAATTTGCAGCATTCGCGGATTTTTTTTGTAGTTTTGCTCCGTTTTCTTTGCACGTTTTATTACGCTGATTGAGCAAGATCTAACTTGTTTGAACTTTGCCTTAGCCGGAACAATTCCGGCAAGTGTGAGCACAGAAGTCAAGCTTGCCTGGAATGTTTTGCAATTTATTTGCTTAACATTCTAAAAACGCGCAGGTTAATTAACTACACTTAACGAGTTTTAGGATGGTTGAATAAAACATTGCCTTTATCTTTGCGTGGTTATGGAAAGACTCATCCACATATTGATTGTGCTTTGTACGGCGCTTTTACCTGCTACGGTTAAAGCGCAGGGATATTACGCTGCCAATATAAATCCCGAAACCGAAGGTCGTGTCTCCACTATTTTCTTAATGCCGAATGTATATCCGGCGGTGATACTGGAAGGTGATACTGTCGCCTGCATGTGGCTGGCAGATTTCATCAAATATTCACCCATCACTTTCCGCAGTACCAAAGATCGGACAGCTTATGCCAAACTGATCCGTGACGTAAAGAAAACCCTTCCCTACGCCAAAGAAATTGCCGGCATCATCACCGAGACCTACGAGTATATGGAAACGCTTCCCAATGATAAAGCGCGTCAAAAACATCTCAACAGGATGGAAAAATACCTGATGGATGCATACACTCCCAAAATGAAAAAACTTACCCGCTCACAAGGGCAGTTGCTGATGAAACTGGTAGACAGAGAGACCAACTCCTCTTCCTATTACATCATTGATGCATTTATGGGAAGCTTTAAAGCATGGACCTATAATGTTTTTGCCGGATTGTTCGGAAACAGCCTGAAAACAAGATATAATCCCTACGGGGAAGACCGCGTGACAGAACGTGTTTGCGTACTCGTGGAGCAAGGCATTGTCTGATTTTTTGTTACCTTTGCAGCGTTTTTTATCAAATGTATGCAAAAAAATATTCTATTTGATTTTCAACCCGCTCTCATTCAATCTTTAAAGACTTACAACAAAGAAAAATTCCTGGCCGATCTTATGGCCGGATTGATTGTGGGAGTGGTAGCATTACCGCTGGCCATTGCCTTCGGGATAGCTTCGGGCGTAACGCCTGAGAAAGGGATTTATACCGCCATTATTGCCGGTTTCATCATCTCATTCCTGGGTGGCAGTACGATACAGATCGGCGGACCCACAGGCGCATTCATCGTGATTGTGTACGGGATCGTGGAGCAATATGGGGTGCAGGGACTGGCAATGGCCACAGTAATCGCAGGGTTAATACTGGTGATGATGGGGGTTTTGAAACTGGGAACGGTGATCAGGTTCATTCCCTACCCCATTGTGGTGGGATTCACCAGCGGTATCGCTCTGACCATCTTCTCCACACAGATGAAAGATTTTTTCGGCCTAACAACCCCCAAACTACCTTCCGGCTTTGTAGAGAAATGGATAGCCTACTTCCAGTTTTTCTCCACCGTGAACTGGTGGGCTGCCCTCATAGGAGTGGCAACCGTTGCCATCATCATCGTCACACCGAAAATATATCAGAAAATACCCGGGTCTCTCGTTGCCATCATCGTGATGACGATCGCAGCCTATCTGATGAAGACCTACGGCCACATCCAGGGGATTGAGACCATTGGCGACCGGTTTACCATCAACAGCCAGTTACCTGCTTTAGAGACCATCCCGGTGAACCTTGACAGTGTACGCCTGTTGTTCCCTGCCGCTTTCACCATCGCCATGCTGGGAGCCATTGAGTCGTTACTCTCCGCCACGGTGGCCGACGGGGTAACCGGTAAAAGGCACAACTCCAACATGGAGCTGGTGGCGCAGGGAGTGGCAAATATTATCACTCCCTTTTTTGGCGGCATTCCCGCTACCGGTGCCATCGCGCGTACAATGACCAATATCAACAACGGTGGCCGAACACCGGTTGCCGGAATCATCCATGCCTTTGTACTCTTACTCATCGTTTTGTTTCTGGGCGATCTCACGAAACATATCCCCATGGCATGTCTGGCGGGAGTACTGGTGATAGTGGCTTACAATATGAGCGAATGGCGTACCTTCCATTCACTCACCAAACAATCGAAAGCTACGCTCGCCATTCTGCTGACTACTTTTCTGCTGACGGTGATATTCGACCTGACCATTGCCATTGTGGTAGGGTTGTTGCTGGCTGTTTTTGCTTTTTTGAAACGAATGAACGAAAGTACGCAGATCTCGCACACCACCGGCAGCATCGACATCTCAAAGGAACTGGAATCACACTCGCAGGATATGAAAGAGGAGGTGCTTTTCCTGCCGCATGGTGTAGAGGTGTACGAAATCGACGACCCATTCTTTTTTGGTGTGGCCAACAAATTCGACGAGAAGATGCGGGAAATAGGCGATCATCCCAACATCCGTATTATCAGGATGCGCAAAGTGCCGTTTATTGACTCCACAGGGTTAAACAACCTGGAGACATTGTGCCGCAACTCAAAAAAAGAGAAGATACAGGTCATTCTCTCCGGCGTAAAAGAGAATATACGTGAAAGCCTCTATAAATCAAAAATACCCGGCCTTGTGGGTGAAGATAATATCTGCGCCGATATCCATATGGCCGTGGAGAGAGCGAAACAGATCGATGACAGACTGAAAAAAGAGCACACACAATCGTAAGTGATGCACAACAAAACACCGCAACTCACAGATTGGCTGCCCACCACAAAGAAAGAAACTGCACTTCACGGATGGGACGAGGTTGACGTTGTGCTGTTCTCGGGCGATGCCTACATCGATCATCCTTCGTTCGGCACTGCTGTCATCGGGCGACTGCTCGAAAGAGAGGGTTTCCGGGTAGCCATTGTTCCCCAACCTAACTGGCGGGATGATCTGCGTGATTTCAAAAAAATGGGTATCCCCCGCTATTTCTTTGCTGTTACCGCCGGTGTGATGGATTCCATGATCAATCATTATACCGCCGGTAAGCGCCTTCGTTCCAACGATGCCTACTCACCCGACGGTCGTTCCGGTATGCGGCCCGACAGGGCGGTGACCGTCTATTCCCGTATCCTTAAGGAACTGTACCCGGATGTACCGGTGTTGCTTGGCGGAGTGGAAGCATCTCTGAGGAGGGTAACCCATTATGATTACTGGGACGATGCCCTTCATAAAACCATCCTTGCCGGGACGGGTGCCGACCTGTTGATTTACGGAATGGGGGAGCTTCCCCTGAAGCAGCTGGCAGCAAAACTCCGTGACGGAGAAAAATTCAGTGAGATTCGGGATATCCCGCAAACAGCCTATCTGTGTGCAAAAGAGAATGTTCCGGAAAATCCGTTCGGTGAAGAGGTGATGCTGTTTTCACACGAAGCGTGCCTGAACGACAAACTGAAACAGGCCAAAAATTTTCGTGTGGTGGAAGAACAGTCCAACCGCCGCTCTGCCGCACGCATCTTACAGGAGGTGGACGACAGGATGCTGGTGGTAAATCCGCCTTACCCACCAATGAATGAAGAGGAGATTGATGCCTCTTTCGATCTCCCCTATACCCGCCTGCCTCATCCCAAATATACGGGAAAGGAGATTCCAGCCTACGAAATGATCAAATTTTCGGTGAACCTGCACCGTGGATGTTTCGGAGGATGTGCTTTCTGTACCATCTCGGCACATCAGGGAAAGTTCATTGCCTCCCGTTCGAAAGCATCCATCCTGTCGGAAGTGGAAAAGATCACCGAGATGCCCGATTTCAAAGGGTATATCAGCGACCTGGGGGGACCCTCGGCAAACATGTACCGGATGGAGGGAAATGACCTGACAATTTGTGAAAAATGTAAAAAGCCATCCTGCATCTTTCCAAAGGTATGCGCCAATCTGAATACCGACCATACCCCGCTGCTGGAAATTTACCACGCCGTAGATGCCTTGCCCGGCGTGAAAAAATCATTTATCGGCAGCGGTATCCGCTATGATATGCTTCTGCATAAGAGCGACGATGGAAAAACAAATATCTCTACTCGCAACTACCTCCGGGAGCTGATTAAATATCATGTGTCGGGACGACTGAAAGTTGCACCGGAACATACCTCCGAGGGCACGCTGCAAACAATGCGGAAACCTTCGTTCGACCTGTTCTATCAGTTCAAACGTATTTTTGATGAGTTGAATGAAAAAGAAGCCCTTCACCAGCAGCTTATTCCTTACTTTATTTCGTCGCATCCGGGCTGCACCGAAGAAGATATGGCAGAACTGGCGGCCATCACCAAAAATCTGCATATTAAACTGGAACAGGTACAGGACTTTACGCCTTCACCCATGACCCTGGCTACAGAGATCTATTATACCGGTTTTCATCCCTATACACTGAAACCTGTTTACACGGCCAAATCAAAAGAACAGAAAAACGCACAACGCCTGTTTTTCTTCTGGCATGATCCGCAAAACAAACGTGCCATTATCCATGCACTCAAACGGATCAACAGTACCGATCTCATCCACAGGCTATACCCGAAGGGGTAAGCATTCCTGGAAAGTTTGCCAAAACAACGAAACAGCAATAGTTTCATTAATTATTGTTAAATTAAAGAATCCTTCCCATTTTTCATGCAGCGTTTTTGCATTTGTTGCATCTAACATGTATAAAATGCAATTGGCATGAGAAAGACATTTTTGATAAGCAGCATATTCTCAATCGGAATTCTCGTTTTACTGTTATCGTGTGACGATAATTCCCATTCTCTGGGGGAATTCCGTATTAACATAGCCACCGTGGTACCCGAGGGTGAAAATGCAAACTCTTTGTTGCTCGACAACGGCACGCGCTTATGGCCCGCTGCCACAGCCGTGATATACCACCCTGCATACAACCAGCGGGTTTTCCTCAATTACACTATTCTCTCCGGCCCACAAGACGGGTATGACCATTACATCAAAGTAAATGACATCTGGAATATCCTGACGAAACAAATCATTGAGCTGACTGCCCAAAATGAAGACAGTATCGGTAACGATCCGGTGAAAGCCAATGCAGTGTGGGTGGGAGGTGATTACCTGAACGTCTCTTTCATGTTCAACTATGGCGGCGTACGCCCTCACGCAATCAATCTGGTAAATAACAAACTGTCACCCGGCAATACGCCCGGTGTCACCGAGCTCGAATTCCGGCACAACGCATATGGCAGTGAGAGAGATAAATTTTACGAAGGCTTTGTCTGTTTCGACCTGAAACCACTCAGGGTCAACAACATCGATTCCGTAAAATTGTCCGTCAAAGTGAAAGAAATGACCGGAGAAACAACGTATGATGTTGTTTACAGGTATAATCAGGCAGCACAGGAAGCAATCGCCGTAATGCCCATTCCTGTAATCTCATCCAATGAATACTATTAAACGAAGCAACCACAATGTAATTAGTTCTATTTCTTATATGACTTTTTGATTTTCCAAAAACCGGAAGGCCCCTGTGAAGGGTTCATCCGGTTATTTTTTTGCTTATCCCTGCTTTCTACAACCATGCTCCTGTCTTACAGCCGGTCGTAGGGCAACTGCGTCAACACATCCGATATTTTATCCACCATCTCGCGCATCGGTTTTTGTGCCATTCCGCTGATGAAAGGATTCAGATCGGCACGCACGGTAAGACGCAGCCGGGTATCTTTTTCAGCCTTTGCAACCAGCTGTATCCATAAAAAAACATCGAAAGGCAGTTTTTCCGATTTGAACTTCACCATTTTATTCGGCTCTCGTTCCTCCACAAGAAAGGTAACCTCTCCGATCGGATCTAACCGAAAGGAAACCCTGTTCTCATCAAAGGAAAAGTTGCTGAGCCTATTTTCCGGTATCTGATCTTTCACTGACTCGAGCTTACGGAGATCGGAGAGAACACTGTATACATCCGCATCACTGTACAAAATGGTTTTTACCTCACTGACAAATTCGGTCATTTCCTTGTTTTTTTTACTGTCTGCCCCCAATTTTCCGGATCGTGGCGCCAATCCTGCAGGGTTTTCAGTTCCGATTCATCAATATAATCCGTTTGCAATGCTTCATCCAAAATAGCATTATAGTCGCAGAGCGTGGTAAGTTCCACACGTGCCTCCTGCATGCTTTTCAGGGCGTGCGGAAAATCATAGGTAAAAACGGCCAGCATTCCCAGCACATCCGATCCGTCGCGACGAATGGCTTCCACGGCTTTCAGGCTGCTGCCTCCGGTAGAAACCAGATCTTCAATTACGATTACTTTTTGTTTGGGTTTCAGATCCCCCTCAATCAGATTCTCCAGTCCGTGATCTTTCGGCGTGGAGCGGATATAGACAAAAGGCAAGTCAAGCAAATCGGCCACCAGCACTCCGGGAGCAATGGCACCGGTAGCTACGCCGGCAATCGCATCGGTCTGGGGATATTTTTCGAGGACGATCCGGGCAAACTCAACCTTGATGAAATTACGGAAGGCGGGATACGACATCAGCTTACGATTGTCGCAATATATGGGCGATTTCCAACCCGACGCCCAGGTAAACGGGTTGGAGGGTTGTAACTTTATGGCTTTGATCTTGAGAAGTTTTTCGGCTGTTAATTTCTGAACTGTGTCCATTTTCTTTGTTTATTAAAATTAGTCGTTTCTCCGCTATGGCAAAAGGAAATAAATTTTCTATTTGCGATAGCTTGACAGAAACGTTGAATTTTCCGGATATTAGCCACAAAAATACAGATTTCGAAATTAAATTCGACCCATTTCTCAAAAAAAAAATTAAAAAACTTCACCAAGTGTGGCAACACTTATTTTCACGTGATTACATTCTTGTAATGCCACGCCACATGCTTCAATGGTGGAACCCGTAGTGATCACATCGTCCACCAGCAACAGATGTCTGTTTGTAAAGGCAGCAGGATCAGTCACGCTGAAGATGTTTCGCACATTTTCCCATCGCTCCGTTTTGGTCCGTTTCGTTTGCGTGGGATTATACACTACCCGGATCAGATTACCCACCGACATGGGGAGAGCGGTTGCTTCCGCCAGGCCCTGCGCAATCATTTCCGCCTGATTAAAACCTCGGCTTTTCTCTTTCTTCGGATGTAACGGCACGGGAACGATGGTATCAATGGGTTTTAGGAAATCGCTTCCCAGGAGATCCTCCCCGAAGATACGTCCCAACAGGGTTCCTACATCTTTTCTGTGATGATATTTCAGTTGATGAATCAATGCAGGCAGCATGCCTCCCTTGGCATACACACAAAAAGAGGCGATCCGCTCGAATGGCAGCCTCCCCGCCATCAGCCTCTCGGCTGCATTATCCGGTTGTTTGAAATTATAGGTGCGGGGCAGTTTATACAAACATCTCAGACAGATGCACTCTTCGGAATGGATTAATTCCACCCCGCACACAATGCACACATCCGGGAAAAACAGGTGTGAAAATTCAAGCAGCAGATCATTCCGTCTCATCGGGCAGTTCATGGAGGTTCATTTTCTGCATACA
>JBDKRY010000256.1:0-3898 GCA_039683155.1 Proteiniphilum sp. | reverse complement strand
CCAGCAGTCCGACTTTATATCCTTTTTGGGCCAATGCCACGGCAAGGTTGGTGCATACGGTGCTTTTCCCCACACCTCCTTTTCCGGATGCTACGGCAATGATGTTCTGAACACCGGGCAGCAGTTCCGGCAGGGCGGTGCGTGGAGCCTGCTTTGACTTTACCGAAATGTTTCCTTTGATGTCGATATCGTTACCGGCATACGTCAGAATAGCCTGTTCTGCCATCTTCACCACCGATTTGATAAAAGGGTCGTGTGCTTTTTCGGTAATGAGCGAAAAGCTCACTTTCCTGCCATCAATACGAATATCGTCGGCCACCATGCCGGCGGAAATAATGTCCTGTCCTGTTCCCGGGTAGCGCACATTTTTCAGTGCATCGATTATTAACTGGGGATATAGTGCCATAATATAATTTGCTGATTAGCCAATGTGTCAATATGCCAATTGGAATTAAATGTTTTGTTTAGATGTATAAATTATTTTGTTGATAATTTTCTGAATTTCTGTTAGTTTATTTATCAGCGAGTCATCGAATGGATAATCATCGAATCATCGAATCATCACATCATTTTAAATTCTTGCGTTTCTGCCGAAACTTCGATAGTTGTCTTTTTCTATTTCAATATCCGGTTCCATCCACTTCCTGTCTGTGGAACAGGTGAACCGGATATACTTGATAGATAAACCTCGTTCACGCCATTGTTGTTCATAGAATGTTTGAATTTCGAGGATATCATCCTGCAGGCCGGAATTATAGAGATCGTCTGTCTCGAAAAGAACGTCGAGTTTATTCTCCTCTATCATCGCCCGGGTATAAGTGAATAAAAAATTACTGTCTGTCTTCAGGTGAATGATGCCATTATCATGCATGATTTCGCTGTATTTTTTCATAAAATGGGTACCGGTAAGACGCTTGTTTACCTTCTTCATTTGTGGATCGGGGAACGTGATCCATATTTCCGAGACCTCATTTTCCGAGAAAAAGTAGCGGATAAATTCGATGTTTGTGCGGACAAAGGCTATGTTACCCAGCTTCTCCTCCAGGGCTTGTGTGGCACCCTTCCACATGCGGGCACCCTTGATGTCGATTCCGATGAAGTTTTTTTCGGGAAATTTTTTTGCCATCCCTACCGTGTATTCCCCTTTTCCGCAACCCAGTTCTAGTATGATAGGGTGATTGTTTTGGAAATAGGAATCCCATTTTCCCTTTAACGGAAAGCCCTCTTGTCTCAACGTTTCGTAGGAGTGCTGAAACACGTTGTCGTAGGTTGCCATATCGGCAAATTTGGCCAGTTTGTTTTTTGCCATGAAAAATTGAATCAATAGATGTGGTCGTTTTCCTGCAAGGACGCTTACCCGTTGAAAATATTTTTTGTTTTTTGCCTTATGAAACGTCCGGAATTCTACAACAAAAATAGGCATTTATATGCTAAAAACCGAAACTTTTAAATTTACCATATTTATCGGGTGACGGCTGAACATGGAACTGATGAAACCTACTTATATTTTTTGGATGAAAAAAATACGACTCCCTATCAAAACTCTAAATTATTCTATACCTTTGTCAAACCATATCCCATAAAAAACCTTTATAATATGAAAGTGATTGACATAATGACACAGCTTGAGGCAAAACATCCCGGTGAATCGGAATACCTTCAGGCAGTGAGGGAGGTGCTGATTTCCATTGAAGATGTGTATAACCGGCATCCGGAATTTGAAAAAGCGGGCATTATCGAACGCATGGTGGAGCCCGATCGTATATTTACTTTTCGTGTTCCCTGGGTGGATGACAACGGGAAAGTGCAGGTAAACCTGGGATACCGTGTACAGTTCAACGGAGCCATCGGTCCCTACAAAGGGGGCATTCGCTTCCATTCATCAGTAACACTCTCCACCCTTAAATTTTTGGGGTTTGAGCAAACCTTTAAGAATGCACTGACCACGCTCCCCATGGGAGGCGGTAAGGGCGGTTCCGATTTCTCAACCCGGGGGCGTTCACAGGCGGAGATCATGCGTTTCTGTCAGGCTTTCGTGATGGAGCTTTGGCGTAATATCGGTCCCGATACCGACGTGCCGGCAGGCGATATCGGTGTGGGGGGCCGTGAAGTGGGTTACATGTTTGGCATGTACAAGAAACTGGCCCGCGAACATTCCGGGACTTTTACCGGAAAAGGAATGTCTTTCGGCGGATCACGCCTGCGACCGGAAGCAACGGGATTCGGGGCGCTCTACTTCGTGCAAAAGATGTGCGAGGCGCACCATATCGACCTGAGAGGGAAAACCGTGGCTGTCTCCGGTTTTGGAAACGTGGCCTGGGGCGCCGTTACCAAGGCTACCGAGCTGGGGGCAAAGGTGGTAGCCATCTCCGGCCCCGATGGTTATATCTTTGATGCAGAAGGAGTGAATACACAGGAAAAGATTGACTACATGCTCGAGTTACGCGACTCAGGCAATGATGTGGTGGCACCCTATGCCGACCGGTTCCCGGGTGCGGTGTTCTATCCCGGAAAGAAGCCCTGGGAATGCAAGGTGGATATCGCGCTGCCTTGTGCCATTCAGAATGAACTGAACCTGGAGGATGCCAGACAGCTGAAAGAGAATGGGGTAACCCTTGTAGCCGAAGTATCCAATATGGGTTGTACCGCCGAAGCGGTGGATTATTTCCTGGATAATCAGATGCTCTTTGCCCCCGGTAAGGCAGTGAATGCCGGCGGCGTGGCCTGTTCCGGTCTGGAGATGACGCAGAATGCCATGCACATCTCCTGGAGCAACGAGGAGGTGGACAAGTGGCTGCACCAGATCATGAGCGACATTCACGAACAGTGTGTGGCACATGGCCGGAACGGGAAATATATCAACTACGTGAAAGGTGCCAACATTGCCGGCTTCATGAAAGTGGCCGACGCCATGATGGCGCAGGGCGTGGTATAAGTGGTTTAAAATATAACGCTGCTTTTTATGAAAAAACCTGAAAGCCACGGAAATCAAATTCCGTGGTTTTCTACCCTTTACACCCTGATATGGAAGGAGGCAACGATAGGGCCTTTCGTAATATCCAAAGTAGAAATAGCAGTTTCAATTAAAAGAGGATAAACTGGATTTGATTACTACGTTACTTTTTTTTATTATCCCGTATAGATTGTTTTTTTCATAGCGGTCCCATGCAATGCCTTGTCCTTCTGAGGTGATTTTTAAAATATTTTTCAACGCAAGAGTGGATCCCATCTCCGGTAATTGCAGGACATAGACCCTGGCACTGTCGTGACCGGTTACATATAGATTGCCATCAGGTCCCCAGGAACCACCCGAGCAACTCATTGGTTTGA
This sequence comes from Proteiniphilum sp., assembly GCA_039683155.1. Classification (GTDB taxonomy): domain Bacteria; phylum Bacteroidota; class Bacteroidia; order Bacteroidales; family Dysgonomonadaceae; genus Proteiniphilum. The sequence continues at coordinate 568 of JBDKRY010000256.1, read as the reverse complement.
ATTCCTGCAGAACGGGCACGGGAAATGTCCAGGATTCCATTTCATTCCAGTTTTTATCGAACTTAACCAAGACGGTCCACCTGTTATTTTTGTTTGTCAGCGGTTCAAATTTGTCATAATGGGCAAAGCAGACCCACCAATAATCGGTATAATAGTCGGCCCAGGTACAGGACCCATATTTTATCCCAAAACTGTGGGAACCGAGATATTCAAGATTTTCCGTATCAAAGATCTCAATTGAACTGGTCATTGGTATTTCCGGATAGTTTGAATGGGCGCAGTAAAGTTTGCCATTCACGACTACGCCACCATCGAAATGGATAATCTGTCCTGAATCGTCCTTCCATTCTGCAACAAGTTCACCGTTTTTTTTACGGTATTTTCCAATTCCTTTTGTGTTGATTGCATAAAAATAAGCCGAATCGACCGCAATACCCTGCCTTGCTTCCTGAACTTCATAGGTCTGTACTGTTTTGAATGCGGCATTCTTGGTTTGGGAAAAAGAAATGTCTGTACTCGACAGAAAAAACAGAAGTATGATGATGTCTGTTGGCTGGAATATTTTATT
>JBDKRY010000255.1:0-2688 GCA_039683155.1 Proteiniphilum sp. | reverse complement strand
CAGAAGCTGAAAGACGTTGGCACCGAATTGTGGCTCGACACGGGCGACATGGAGGAAGCTGAAAAAAACTGGTCGGCAGAAATGACCGCCCTCACTACAAATAACACGCTAATAAATAAAGAGATACAGAAGGGCATCTACGATACGTTTATTGCTGATGCCATGGAAATCGTCAAGGAACTGCCCATTCAGCAACAGGTAAAAGAAATTGCTTTTATCCTGAACGCCCGGCACGGGCTGCGGCTGGCCAGAAAGTTTGGCGGCTTCGTGAGCGTAGAGTTGCACACCGATACCGCCCATGATATTGAAGCGACCGTGGAATACGGCATGCGCTATTTTGAAATCTGTCCCGACCAGTTCATCGTGAAAGTGCCCTATACTGCTTCCGGTCTTTTAGGCGCCCGCAAACTCCGGGAAAAAGGCGTAAAGATCAACTTCACACTTGAGTTTTCAGCCCGGCAGAACGTATTGGTGGCCTGATCGCGGCTAGCCTCCGGAATTACCGGCAACTGGAAGACCTTGCGGGCGTGGATGTTTTTACCATGCCTCCCAAATTGGCTGCCGAAGGGGAAGCAAAGCTGTCCGGCGATTTCCGCTCCCGCCTGAATGAGTTTTATCCGGTCGGACTCAATGAGAAGGCAGAAGAGTGTTTCCCCGAAAAACTGTGGGAAGTCTCCGACAATGAACTGCAACTGGCTAAAAGTCTTGACAAAGACTGCCCGCAAAATGGCGAAGAGCTTGTTCAAAGGGCATGGGAGGCTGGTTGCGGTGATCTGTTTCCCCGGCTCAGTGACACCGATTTGCAGCACATCACAGAAGACGGAAAAATTCCGAAACACGAACGATGGGTATCCCGCATCAAAAACGGCGAGCTGGCTATTGACACCCTACTCAACCTGGCAGGGCTTGCCAGCTTCGCTTCCGATCAGGCTCAACTGGATGAACGAATTAAGCAAATTATTGCTTCAAAAAATAATTATGCTTGAAAATAACTTGATTCCGCGAGCTTATTACCAATTTAACTCAACACCTACCCACTAAAGTAGGTGGGTTATACTTCGGCTAAAGCTGGCATTTTTTTACCGCAATGTTTGGAAATAAACAAAATCTTGGCTTCTCTCCGAAAAGTTTCTTTTATTGCAAGCGAAGCAAAATATTAACTGATATTCAATGCATTATAAATAGTCATATTTGATATAGGGTTTTCGAAGCATACTCAGTGCTTAAATTTTAAAGTTATGACACACATTATCAGCAAACCATACAAAATCATTCTATTTATCTTTCTACTATATGTAGCCAGTGCTTGTGACAATTTGACTGACTGGAAAGTGGAAGAAGTGAAATGTGAGCACCTGTATAACCCAATAGGCATCAACACAGTAAAGCCACGGTTTAGTTGGAAGAACATCAGCAGTCGTCAGGGAGCAAAGCAAACAGCCTATCAGATATTGGTTGCCACGGAAGCCGAAAAATTAAATGAAAATGACGCTGATCTATGGAATTCAGGAAAAATGAGCTCTGCCAATCAATTACTTGTTGAATATGCAGGCAAGTCACTCAATCCCGGGCAAGTATTGTACTGGAAAGTGAGAACCTGGAACCAGGAAGGAAGAGTGTCAGAATGGAGTGAGACAGCTCATTTTTCAATAGGTTTGTTGGAAAAAGATGACTGGAAAGCGTCCTACATTGCTTATCCTTCGGAAGATGGGTTTTATCAATGTCCTCAATTCAGAAAATCATTCTCTGTCAAAAACAATCCAGATGGATCAACATATATCTTGCATGTAAACTCATTAGGTTACCATGAAATTTACGTAAACGGTGTAAAGATTGATGATCGTGTACTCTCACCAGCAGTAACCCAATTCAATAAGCGTTCCCTTATCAACAGCTATGATGTCACATCCTACATCAAAGAAGGGGGCAATGAATTGATCGTCTGGCTGGGTAGTGGTTGGTATACAGCGGGACTTCCCGGGGTAACAGGAAAAGGCCCAAAAGTTAGAGCGCAACTAGAGAGGATAAATCCACAATCCATCGAAACTATAGTCGTCACCGATGATACATGGTCTGCTCGAAACAGTGAATACAAACGGATTGGTGACTGGAGAGCCGGTCGGTTTGGTGGTGAGATAGTAACCGGCAATCTTGAGGAGCAGCAGAAGGCATTGGTAGAACCCGACAAGGTATCATGGGATAAAGCTACAATAGCAGAGGTACCCGATCATATAGTCACTCCACAGATGGTAGAACCCAACAAGATTCATGAGACGATTCATCCTGTAGATATTGCTAAGGTCAATGACAGTACCTATATTGTTGATATGGGGAAAAATCTCACCGGCTGGTTCGAGATCATCTTCCCTACTCTTCAAAAATCACAACGAGTAGAGATGATTTATTCTGACAGGATTGATGTAAACGGATAACCGGCAGGGCAAGGTCAAATTGATCAATACATTGCAAGCGGCAGGGGTAAAGAATATTTCATAAACAAATTCAATTATCATGGATTCAGATATGTGAAGATCGTTAATATTCCTACTGCACCTGAGTTATCAAATATCAAAGCACATCTCATTCATACTGATTTTGAACAGATTGCTCAATTTGAATGCTCGGACCCTGAAATGAATCAGATCCATGATATGATTCAATATACACTGCGATGTCTCTCACTTGGTG
>JBDKRY010000254.1:0-1733 GCA_039683155.1 Proteiniphilum sp. | reverse complement strand
ACCAATTTCTTTGTTTGAAAAAAGGGTGCAGAAAAATAGGTGGAGAGGGAAATTTCCTCAGCGATTCGTTTATAAGGCTTAATTTCAGCCGTAAGATCACCCCCCTTTAAGCAAATGATGCCATTGGGAAGGGCGTTTATCTGTTCTGCAGCGATATTTTTGCGTGTGGTACTGATGAGTTCCGGCAACGGCATGACTGCCCTGCTCACGATGAAATGAAATTTTCTCTTTTCGTTCTCCACACGTGTATGCACCACCTCAACATTGGATAATCCTATTTCTTTTGCTATAGCATCTGCCACTTTGATTTTTTTTCCGATACTGTCGAGCAACAAGAAGTGTACATCGGGGAAAAAAATGGCAAGCGGTATTCCGGGAAATCCGCCTCCCGTACCCACATCCATGATGCGGGTGCCCGGTGCAAATGAAATATACTTCGCAATGGCCAGCGAATGCAGCACATGGTGTATGGCAAGGTTTCCGATATCTTTCCGGGAGATCACGTTGATCCTGGCATTCCAATCGGCATACAAGTCCGGCAGTGCTTCATACTGTTGTTTCTGCAGTGCTGTGAGGGCAGGAAAATAGGTTTCGATATCTTTCACTGTAAATCGGCCAGTTTCTGTACAATGGTGTTTTCCCGCAACAGGGAGCGAATGGCACCATAGGGAATAAACACTTGCGGAGCATCCAGTTGGTAGGCCGAATATTCACCTTTGTTATAGGTATAAATGATCCCCTTTTCGTTCAACAGGAAATTTCTGTTGGGGATGATCTCCTGAATCCCGAAGAAACCGAGCTCCTCGAGTTCTGAGACTGTTTTCACTTTATGCTGATCCAGCAAGGAAGTTACAATAAGGCGTTGCAAAGCAGTGTCGTATCCGGCGTTGAATATATCGCTTTCGGTCACCTGGCTGCCGGTGTGTACATTTAATACATAGTTGCGGTATGAATTGTAGGAAGTGGCACCGCCCTTGTTGTTTGACTGCTTCACCTGAAAAGCAATGAGTCCGTATTGGTTATAGACGATGGAATCGGTCAGGCTCTCGTAATAAGAGTAGAAAATATCTTTCTCAGCGTGTTCATTGTCGGAGATATCGATGCCGGGAATAAGTGCATTCAGCTCTATCCTGTCTTTTTCGGTCTCCCTGTATGTACCGGCATCGGCACTATAGTTCTCAATAAAGCTTTTCACGTAAGCATCTGCAGCGAGATCCGGTGTCAGTGAATCATAAGAAGTCCCGAACATATGTTGCACGAAAAGCCGTTGCAGTGTATCGGTGTTATAACCGGAACCGGTCACCGGATATACAAATTCCAAACGTATGTCACAGTAAGGTTTCGATGTATCCCCATCAAGATGGTGGCGCTCACACACCCTGATGGTATCAAACACAACATTGTTCTCTGCACGGAACATGCTGCGTCCTTCATTACCACAGGAAATAAGCATCCACACCATCACCGGCAGTAAAAAAATCGTTATCTTTTTTAACCTATCCATACATTATAGGAACAAAGAAAGTACAAAAATAACGCTTTTATCGGGATAACGCTTTCATCAGATACCTTTTTGATTCTTCCAGTGAAATCATCAATAGGCGTGGCCGTCGGTATCCAGTTCTTTCAGGCCCAGTCTCTTTTTTTCCATTGCCCCCCATGCATAGATGATGTAGGCTATCACGAAAGGAATAAAGAGTGACACCACAGACATGACAGAAAGCGTGAACTCA
>JBDKRY010000253.1:0-3028 GCA_039683155.1 Proteiniphilum sp. | reverse complement strand
TTCATACGATAATATTTTATTCTTTTACATTAAGGTCGTATGGAACTATTCCGTTAAGCAATGAGCAGAAGCCAAGCTTGTTTGGATTATGCCATTGCGAGGAATAGTCTAACTTTAGTGAACTCGCGATTATCATGTACTTGTGTGAAAAATATGTTCATGCTCGTTTCATACGATTATTTACCTTTTAATGCTATGGTGTTCAATGTTCGTTTCATCGATAAAGATAGATATTTTACATCGTCAAACCTCAGGCGGGGTATCTTTTAAACAATTTTTATACGCTTTTATTGTTTTTTCCAAACCCATGTACAAGGCATCACAGATGAGTGCATGACCGATGGATACTTCTTTTATCCAGGGAATGTGGCTGTAGAGCCAGGGAAGATTCTCCAGATTCAAATCGTGCCCGGCGTTTATGCCCAACCCCAGGTTCTTCGCCAGTGTAGCTGCTTCCAGATAGGGGGCTATCGCTTTTTGCGGATCAGCCGGATAAGCCTCTGCATAAGGGCCGGTGTACAATTCGATCCGATCGGTGCCGATCTGTGAAGCCATGCGAATCATATCGGGATTGGGATCTACGAAGATGGAGGTTCGCACGCCCATCGATTGAAATTCATTGACAATATCCGAAAGGAAATCTTTGTGGGTAACAGTGTCCCATCCTGCATTGGAAGTGATAGCATCATGAGCATCGGGTACGAGGGTCACCTGCGTTGGCCTGATCCGGCGAATGAGCGTAACAAATTCGGGGGTAGGATTACCCTCTATGTTGAACTCCGTATACACCTTTGCCTGCAGGTCAAATACGTCGCTATAACGGATGTGACGCTGATCGGGGCGGGGATGAACGGTGATGCCCTCAGCTCCGAAAAGCTGGCAGTCCACAGCTACCTGTACCACATCGGGAATATTTCCGCCGCGGGCATTTCTCAGGGTAGCTACTTTGTTTACATTTACACTAAGTTTCGTCATATTTTTTGTTACATACAATCCGTTACAAAGAGATGAATTCCCCCGGGAATGTGATCACGTAAAAATAAAAAGTTCGCAAGGAAGTTCAAATACACAAAATTTTGCCATCTTTGTAAAACGGTTACAAAAGTAATACGAAATAACCGTTTTACGCAATGTCGGTCAAAGAATTTATCAATCATCAGGCGGAAAAATTTGCATCACCGCATACACCGGAGCAGTTTACGGAGCTGACAGAAACGGAAAATTCCCACATAATTCTGGAGATTCCGTTCAGAGATTATACGCTCACGGAGATAGCGCGAATTGTGGAAAGCAATAATGCACATGTTATGGCTCTTTCTGTTTTGCCGATTGCCGGCGGAGCAGAGCTTCTTGTGTCGGTAAAACTTGATGTTGATGATCTGTCGGCGGTACTGAGAAGTTTTGAACGATTCAATTACCGGGTTGTCTATTATTTTATGCGGGAGGGAGAGGTGACCGATACCCAGCGGGAGCGGCTGGATGAGTTGATGCATTACCTGGAAATGTAGCCTCTCTGCCAGGTGGGTGAATTTCACAGACGTAGTTATGATATATAGATGAAGTTTGCATTATACGGGAGTATGTTCCCCGACAGAACCGCCAAAGCGGAAGAACAGATATTCGGGGTATGTGATGCCATCAGGCGGCAGGGCGGTGAGTTGTACCTTCCCGAGAATTTTTTCCTTACCCTGCCCGTACATATTCAGCAAAGAGTAGGCCCTCTCTGCGAACTGGCAGAAACATTACCCCAGGTAGACATGGTGGTGAGCGTGGGCGGCGATGGCACTTTTCTGCGGACAGCGGCTACCGTGGGTGATTCCGGCATCCCCGTATTGGGTATCAACACGGGACGACTGGGTTTTCTTGCCGCCATTAATTATGCCGATGTGGAGGAAACGCTCCGGGAAGTAATGGACAATGCCTACAAAGTGCAGGAGCGTACACTCTTGAAAATGACGACCGATGAGACTTTTCCTCCCGATCATTTTAATGCGCATGCACTGAATGAAGTGGCGCTTCTGAAGCAGGATACCGCCGCTATGCTCTCCATTCATGCTTATATCAACAATGATTATCTCACCTCCTATCAGGCCGACGGTCTGGTAATTGCCACGCCTACCGGTTCTACCGCCTATTCGCTGAGCATTGGCGGTTCTATCTTGTCACCCTCCACACCCAGCATCATCCTTTCAGCCATTGCACCACATAACCTTACTTCGCGCTCACTGGTGGTGGACGACAGTAGCATCATTTCATTGAAAGTGGAGAGCCGTAACCACATGTTCCTTGTGTCTGTCGATGGGCAATCGCGTGTGCTTGATGAGACCGTGAGTATACAGGTCAGAAAAGGTGATTATACCCTGCGTGTGGTAAAAAGGGTGGGTCACACATTCTACGAGACACTCCGCGATAAACTGATGTGGGGTGCTGATGTGCGAAAACACTATCTGTAACGTTTTCCTGTTCGCTTATATTTCGCTATATGAAGAGAAGGGTATTTATTTCTCCTCTTCCCCGTCATTATCAGCTTCCTCGAATAGTCCTTCTGCCGGTTTCTCTTCCTGATAAGGCAAATACTTATCGAGTGCAAAAATAAGCAGGTAAAAGAGTGACATGAAAATAAAAATCGCTGCGATTCCTATTACTGCAATGAGTAATGCTGTTTGTACCGTAGTTGTCATATCCTCATTTTTTATGCGAGTAAGGGTACCAGTGTCAATATAATACCTCCTGCCACCACCGAACCGATCTGTCCCCCTACGTTGGCACTGATGGCGGGCATGAGCAGATAGTTGAAGGGATCTTCTTTTTGACCCATCTGATGGATGACGCGGGCCGACATCGGGAAGGCTGAGATGCCGCAGGCTCCCACCATCGGGTTAATCTTATTGCCTTCTTTGCGGAACAGGTTCAGGAACTTGGCAAAGATCACACCTCCGAATGTATCAAATACAAATGCGAATAATCCCAGTGCAATGATTATGAGCGTATCTACGCGGATAAAACGCTCTGCCGTCATCGTGCTGGC
>JBDKRY010000252.1:0-6897 GCA_039683155.1 Proteiniphilum sp. | reverse complement strand
GAGTTTGGAACCTTCCATCATTTCGAAACGATTACGTTGTGTCCCATCGATACGGAACCTATTGTAAAAAAAATGCTGACCTAAAAAGAGACCAGGTGGCTCAACAACTATCACAAAATGGTATACAACAAGCTCAAAAAACATCTGAGCAAAGAGTAGAAAGCATGGTTGAAGGATAAAACCAAACCTATTTAATGGCCCTTATCAAGTCAGTCAGGGGATTTACCCCTCAAATCGGAGAGAATTGCTATCTGGCCGATAACGCCACCATCATTGGCGATGTAATCATCGGCCGCGACTGCAGCATATGGTTCAATGCCGTACTGCGTGGCGACGTCAACGCCATCCGCATTGGCAACCGGGTGAATGTGCAGGACGGCACGGTGATTCACACCCTTTATCAAAAATCGGTCTCCATCATTGGCAACGATGTTTCCATCGGGCATAACGTGGTCATACACGGCGCCGAAATAAAGGATGGAGCACTTATCGGGATGGGCGCCATCGTACTCGATCATGCCGTAGTGGGCGAAGGGGCTATTATTGCCGCAGGGGCAGTAGTGCTGAGCGGTACACAAGTAGAGCCCGGCAGCATCTATGCCGGTGTTCCGGCTAAATTTGTGAAGAAGGTCGATCCCGCTCAATCCAAAGAGATGAACCAGAAAATTGCGAATAACTATCTGATGTATGCCGGTTGGTTTAAAACAGAAGAGGAAAATAACTCCACTTCGCATGAATAAATTAAAGGCACTGGTCAGGGATATCAGTCCGTAAGTAGGGATGGGGTCATACTTTTGGAGTGAGTTTACCTTTCATGTGCTGTCCCTTTGCGATTGGCGGCGACCATCTTGTAGAGCTGATCGTGAGGACGGATCTTTTCGTTGGTTTTCAGGGAGAAATGATCTCCTTTGACGGCTTCAGGCACGGTGATCAGATCCACACGAATATCGTCGGCAGTCACAAAGACAGCACCGGTGGTAGGTCCTGTAATCAACAGTTCATCGCCCTGTTTTACGGATTGTGTCTCCACCAGGAACTCTGTTACACCCAGGTTTCCGAAATGCCTGATCGCTTTGCCCACGTATACTTTCCGTTTTGTGGCTCCTGAACCGTAGCGGTTCGTCCACTCCCCCAGCCGCTGTCCGAGATAATAACCATCCCAGAAACCGCGGTTGAATACTGTAGAGAGCCGTTCGTTCCAATCGTGAATCTTTTCTTCCGTGAAGGTACCGTCGCAACAGGATTGTACTGCCTCCTTGTAGCACGATACCACAGTACGCACATACTCCGGCCCCCTTGCACGTCCCTCTATCTTGAACACCCGCACACCGGCATCCATCATCTTATTCAAAAAATGAATGGTCTTCAGGTCTTTGGGCGACATGATATATTCGTTGTCGATCTCCAGCTCTATATCACTGGTCTTGTCCCTGACAATATATGCCCGGCGGCATATCTGGTTGCAGGCACCCCGGTTGGCGGAGAGATCTTTTTCGTGTAGACTGAGATAACACTTCCCCGAAACGGCCATACAGAGTGCACCATGGGCAAACATCTCAATGCGGATCAGTGCCCCCGAGGGTCCTTTTATTTGCTGATCCACAATATCTTTATGAATGGCGGTTACCTGCTCCAGGTTCAGTTCACGGGCAAGCACCACCACGTCGGCATACTGGGCATAAAATCGCAACGATTCGGTATTGGTGATGTTCAGTTGGGTGGAGAGATGCACTTCCACGCCAACACTGCGGGCATACATCAACACCGCCACATCGGCTGCGATAATGGCCGACAGATTTGCCTCCTTCGCTGCATCAACAATTCTGCGCATCAACACCATGTCGTTGTTATATATGATTGTGTTCACCGTGAGATAACTTTTCAGGTTGTGCTCCCGGCAGATGCGGGCAATATTGTGCAGGTCGTCTATCGTGAAGTTGTTGGAGGATTTGGCACGCATGTTCAACCCTTCAATCCCGAAGTAAATTGAATCGGCTCCTCCCTGTATGGCCGCCGTCAGCGACTCATACGATCCGGCCGGTGCCATTATTTCGTAATCTTGTATCGATTTCATTATTAGGCGTGATATGCTGATGTTGGGTACAAAAGTACGAAAAATTAAGCAATTGTTCATGAACCCCGAACCGCCCGGGTTAGGGCAAAAAAACAGGAGGAAGATACAAATCAAACTCCCCCGGGTGCAGCATATATGATTACTTTCTCAAACAGCAATTAACATGGAAAGAGGGTGGAGTCGTAAAAAACGATACACCCTCTCTTTATCCAATAAAGTTACCCAAATTTACCTGTCTCCGGTCAAAGGCAATTAATCATTCGCAGCAACCTGCTTAATAAAACCTTCGGCATCGGCAAAGGCAGCGGACATTACCTCCTGCAATACGCCACCGATTTGTGCGGCAAACATCGCCGAATTCATCCGTGACACATATGTTTGTCCATCGGTTTTCTGATAAACAGAAATCCGGCAGGGCATCATGTTTGCATAAATGCGCAAGTCATCGTCAGAAAGCAACTGAAAAGCATAATCAGGTTTGCATAGTTCCACCACCTTTACAGGCAGAACCTCTTTCCCATTCTTTCTCATTGTCTCCTGTAAATCGAGTACCTGAATTATCTTCCACCCGTTTTCCGGCGCAATTTCGGAGAGCCGGTCCACAGTTTCGTCGAAACCATGCCGGCTTTTATTTTCAAAAAACATGGGATCCATAGCAGTCCTCCTTACAATTTCTTTAGTAATACTTCCTCAATAGCCTGTTTAAAGGCATCTTTCGGCAGGGCACCCTGGGCCATTTGCGGTGCTTCATCCATCGGCACGAAAAGCAGTGAAGGAATACTCCGGATACCAAATTCAGCGGCCAGCTGCTGCTCGGCTTCGGTATCTACCTTGTAGATATAAATCTGACCATCATACTCATCGGCCAATTCTTCCAGAATGGGAGCCACCATTTTACAGGGTCCGCACCAGTCTGCATAAAAGTCGATAATAGCGGGCTTGTCGCCCAGATAAACCCATTTATCGGGATTCTCTTCGAAATTGGCCACTTTTTTCAAAAAGTCGGCTCTTGTTAAATGAATTGTCTTTTTGGTTGTCGTAGTTGTTGTCATATTATTTTCTGAATTTATATTATTTGTCACTTGGGCTGTTTCAACATCTGTTGAAGCAGTCTTCTGCTGATTGGCGTTTCCGCAGGATGTCCCTATAATAATTGAGGCTGCTGCCGCTACGAGCATCATTTTTTTTGTCGTCATGAGTTGTTGTCTTTTTCGTTATTTTCCGTTATTTCAATCACTTCCTTCGGCCTATTTTTTGGCGAAAACATTTCGAAGAGGAGATACCCGATTAATGCCCCGTAAATCATCATTCTGTACGGATTGGATGTGATCGGGCAGGTGCCACTGAGACAGCCCACGTAATAATAATAAAGGTAGCCTCCCAGTGCCCCGACTGTTACCCCGGCTATTTTTAGCCAATGTTTTATCAAAAATGCTTTCATTTCCTTGATATGATTATTTGCTATTTTCTTCGATACAATGCTTTTAATTTAATTTGCTGCTATTGCAGCGGCATAATCCGTTTCACTACAATGCATCACACATCGCAGTACATGGATGATTCGTTTATCCTTGAGAGCATAAAAACTGTTTTTACCACACCGGCGGCAGGAAAGAATACCTTTGGCCCGCATATCGTTGAGATGGTGCGAAAGCAGTGACTGCTCGCAATTCATCCCTTCCATCAGTTCCGTCACCGATAATTCTGCAGCTTGTGACAACTGCATAATCACACACAGACGGGTCTCATTGGCCAGCGCTCTCAATATATAAGCAGCTTCCTCAAACTGAGACCGGTCAATTTTTTTATTCTCTTTCTCTGCTGCAATTGCCACATGCTCCATTTCTCTCAATCAATTATTAAAACAATACATGAACATATATTCATCTATTTTTGTTCAAAAATACAACAGTTTTTTGGCAGTACAAAATTTTTAGTGAATTTTTAGATAATAGGTCAGCTTTGCCTCAATCAAGCGATGGGCAGAGCGTGAGAAGTAAGCGTTATCGCTGCGGCGACTGATAAAAACATCGCCCAACCCAAAATAATAACGCCCTTCAAGGTCGAAATCCCCTATCCCGGTCTTCAATTCCATTCCAACCCCTCCAATCAGGCCGTAATCTACGCGATTCATCTCATTGAAGGCACCGTATTGTACACCAATCTGAGCATCCGGATTGGCGGCCCTTCGTGCAGCCAGATCATCGGCAAGAGCCTGATTCATTTGCTGATCATCATTCAGGAGAATGCTGATCTGAGGACCGACATTCACGATAAAGCGAATCTTGTTCCCAAAGTAAATATGCGTCATGAAAGGCAATTCGAGATAGTTGAGCCTCCTGCTGTATGAAAATTCTTCGGCGGGATCGAACTCTTCCGTCCATCCCCGTTGTGCATAGTTAATTTCCGCGATTAGTCCCAAATGTTTCTCCGAAATATATTTCACCGCCAGTCCGCCGTGCACTCCCATCATGAGGGTTTGGGGAATGGTTGGCACAAAATCCACGCTGGAGAATAATGCCCCGCCGCCTACACCCACATACAATTCATTTTGAAAGGTATTCCGTTGAGCATATGAGGCTGTCCCGCAAAAGACGACAATTGAAAAAAAGAGAAAAAAACGTTTCATCTGCTTCTGTCGGTTTTGGTGACCCTACCGTCTGTATCATAGTGGACAAGGTATAATCCGGTGTTGATGAAACCGCCCCAGTTATTCATTCGTTCAAAATAAAAGGCAAACTGAAGGGTGTTGACACGAACCTTCTGTACATTTTGTTCGAAATGTATTCCGCCATTGTGCAGGGCTGTCATAAAAAACAATCCGGTATCATATCCCCACATACCATATCCGGGATGTGTATCCATCGGACTACGGCCGTACCATTTGCGGAAATTACCGATAAACGCATTTGTATCAGGATCATTGTGATCAATAAAAAAAGGAGTGTAGATATAGGTGCCAAACAGATGGTAATCGTCGATCAATTCCCGGTAGGTCTGCCATTCAGGATGACCGAACAAACGGGTGACATAGGTAGAATCTGTTGCTCTTACTTTCTTTAGCTCTTCGATAATCTGCTGTAAGGTGTGTGAATCTCCGGTAGAAGGGATGATGATATTCTCTCTACTCGTACGCAACAGTGGTAAAATATCAGTGCTTAATGTGCCTGATGCACTCACGGTCTCAAATTTCGTTTGATTTCCGCGAAGATGGCGCTGTAATTCTGTGACAAACTCCTTTTTATCATTCTGCCCCCCGTTGATAAAAATTACATTGGCATTGCGGAATGTTTGAAGAAAAACAGTCGATGCTTTAGCATAGGTCGTACTACTGAGAGGATTCACCTGAAATATATTCCCGTTGTTCAGTACCTCGCCGTTACTTTGGGAAAAAGGAACCACATATTTGATATTGTTTGCTTTGGAGAAATCTGATATTACCCTGATTTGTGCATCATTCACCCCTCCGATGATAAGGTTAAGGTTACGCATTTCCATGGTTTCAAGCAAGCTCTCCAGTTTCTCCGTGTTATTCCCTTTGCCAATCTCGAAGACGTATAATTCCAGATCGACTCCTTTGTTTTTCATCTCTTCCACTGCTAACAGGAACCCTTCATAGTATTCCTGTAACCGCAGGTGTCCTCTTCCCGTTTCATCGAGGAAAGGCAGCAGAAGTCCCACTTTCATGACATCCACTCTTTGAGAAGGAACATTTTGGGTGAGCAAACGGGTTGCATCACTCTCTGCCGAACGTTTATCACCTTCCAGCGTACTTTTTTTTACCGGGATGATTAACACCATGTTCGCCTTCAGGCCTCCCGCAAGGCTCGGATTCATACGTTCAATTTCTGAAACTTCCACCTGATATTTGCGCGCAATACTATACAGCGTTTCTTTTTTTTCTACTTTGTGGTTAATGTTGGTCGTTTGATTTTCGTACGAATCAATTATTTCATACGACTCGAAGAAAGGTATACGAATGGTTTTTCCAATCTGAAAGGTCTCTGCTGACAAACCGGGATTGGCGAGTATCACATCTTCCGGTTTCAGCGAGTAAGTCCTTGAAACGGAATAGAGCGTTTCTTTGGGAAGGATGGTGTGGTAACGATAATTCTCCTCTTTTACTTCGCTGATTACGCGTCGCTGCGGAATGGTGAGGATCTGCCCCTCCGTAATCCCTTCAGTTGCTCCGGGGTTGTAACGGTTCACCTCATTCACCGTGGTATGATACATTTTTGCAATGCTGTAAACGGTTTCTCCCCTCGCCACCGTATGCCTGAAGGTAGTGTTCTGATCTACAGACGTGTCCTGACCGGAAGGCGGGGCAGGCGTGGCGGATGTTGCCAACCGGGCATTTTCTTTGGTGACCGGAATAAGCAGCTCCTGTCCGTTTTTCAAACCGGTAGCTGATCCGGGATTATGCCGCAGGATCTCCGCTACCGATACCGAGAATGTGCGGGAAATTGCATAGAGTCCCTCTCCCGCTTTAACGGAGTACTTATAATAACGCTGCCCGTTTACAGTCACGATTTCGTAGGGCTGATCCTGTGCCCGAAGGGACTGAAAACCAATACCCAGTAAAAGTATCAACGCAAATATCTTGCTCAACCGAAGCGTGCTACGCATTTTTTTCTGTTTTTATTGGAGGCCACTTATACAACTTTTAACGCACAAAAATAGGAAAATAAATTGGAATTTTACCGTTCCCCATAGTGTCTTACGTATTGTTTGACAGTAATTAAACTATTTAAACACAATTACAGCGGAAAGGTGCATTTCGTCAATTCCACATTAACCCTATTCACGCCGGCCTCATTCTTTTA
>JBDKRY010000251.1:0-3269 GCA_039683155.1 Proteiniphilum sp. | reverse complement strand
GCTGGCCATGACGGTGTACGGCGACCTGGATGTCTCGGTGATCGACGAGCTGCCCCCGGGGAGAAAACCGGTACAGACAGTGCACCGTTACGACAAGAAAAGGGGTTCCCTCTATCAGTTTATTCGTGATCAGATTCAGGCAGGACGACAGGCCTACATGGTCTATCCGCTCATCGAAGAGAGTGAGACGCTCGACCTGAAGAACCTGGAAGAAGGATATGCGCATATCAAAGCGGCTTTTCCGGAGTTTACGGTCTGCAAGATGCACGGGCGGATGAAACCGGACGAAAAGGATGAGGTAATGCGGCAGTTTGTAGCGGGTGAAGCACAGATCATGGTCTCTACCACCGTGATCGAGGTGGGGGTGAATGTGCCGAATGCCAGCGTGATGGTGATCGAGAGTGCCCAGCGGTTTGGCCTCTCCCAGCTGCACCAGCTGCGGGGCAGGGTAGGGCGGGGTGCTGACCAGTCCTACTGTGTGCTGATCACTCCTTACGAGCTCTCAGCCGATACCCGCAAGCGGATGGAGATTATGACCGAGACCAACGATGGCTTCGTGATTGCCGAAGCCGATTTGAAGTTGCGTGGCCCGGGTGACCTGGAAGGTACCCAGCAGAGCGGGATCCCTTTCAACCTGCGTATTGCCGACCTGGTACGGGACAATGCCATCCTCTTCCGGGCCCGCGAGATCGCGGAAACACTGATCGAAAATGATCCGAAACTGGAGCATTCCGATCACATCGTACTCAAACTGCAGTTAAGCCGCCTGGGCGGTAACCGGTATGAGTGGGGAAGAATAGGATAGCATAAAATATTACATTCAATTCCCGATAAGCGCTTTTCCTTTTTTGGAGATATCCAGATTGATCACAAAACGTATTCGCTCTTTCACCGGCCCGGTGACCGAATGAATGTTCCTGCTGACCAGCAAAGGGACATAAATATCGAAAATATTCGCTATCCCAGCTTTTAATCCGGCTTCAATAAAAAAAGGAGAATCGTAACGGGTTGATAAACCGTGATCGTTCCATACTACATTTGCGAACGGCTTAACCCCTGTTTTGGACAAGATGCCGGGTAGACTGCTCGTGAACGTAAGAGACAGAAGCCATTTGCTGTATCCCAGCGCCTGGTATACCGGCGAGACCAATCCCCCTTCAGAGAATGTGATCTGCCTGGACAAGAATGAACCGGGGAAAACAGCAAAACGATCAGGATAAATCCCTTCATACAGATAGAGCTCCCTACCACTTCTGCCCGCCGGTGCAAGCAGATGAAAGGTTTTTGCACTGCTGTTTTTCAGCACCGCCCCGGCAAAAAACCGTATATCCAACCCGTTGTTTTTTCCGGAATAACTTTGTGTGTAGCTGATATCCACGGCTGTTTTGCTGAATGTACTACCGACTTCAAAAGATAACAACAGGCTGTAGGGATTGACCAGGCTTGTATTTTGTACATGGTACCCAGTCTGAAAATACCGGTTCATCTTTGCCGGTCCCGGATGTAATATCTGGCTCAGATCGGAAACCAGCACAAAACGTCCGTACATGCTATGCTGGATGGGGTTGGTTGATTTGTTTTTCCTGAATTGGATATCCATACTTGCCATCAGTTTGCGGTAATCCTGGTCGCCGGGAGCGCCAAACTGTGTTCCCTGCAGGGAGAATGTAGCCATTCTGATCAAATGGTTGTACGGGGTGAAATGATAGGCAATCTTTCCAAATCCTGCCAGTTTTGTACGATTGAAAGAATAAAAAGGGATAAGCAGGTATTCCAGGGGTAAGGGCGATACCACACCTTTGTACAGTGCCACACCTGCCATCAGGCCGTTCTCGCGGTTCCAGTTGACAAGCGGGATATACATCAGGGGGATATTCTCCGGGTCTTCGATGCCTGCCAACAACTGTAGTTGCACCTGATCGGATTTAGGGAAAAGGCCGGAAGTGCGGATGTTATTGTTGAGACGGTACAGTTCGGGCATATCATGATTCGGGTCGATTTTTATTTCGGTATAGTCACCTTCCGGTAAGGCTATCCATTTTTCTCCCGTAAAACCGGCCACCCACTGTTTAAAACAGACACTGTCACCCGAGAGCCCGGCGATGAGCAGGGGTGACACCAACTCTCCCCTGTTGCTGACAAGCAGTTGCTGCTTTTCAACTTTTACTATCTGATAATCCAGGTGTTTGGTCGTCCCCACAAAGTCATTGAAGAACCAGCTTAAATCCTCCGATGTTCGACGCTCAAATGCAGCGCGCAGGTCGTCAGGTCCGGGATGACGGAATTTCCATTGCTGGTAAAAATCACGCATGGCTGCATCGAACAGGCTATCGCCCAGATAGGCCCTCAGGTAGGTAAAGCCCATGGATGTTTTGGCATAAATCATCTGTCCGTAATTGACCCGGTTGTAATCTGCTGAAGGCAGATCGAGCGGCTGTTCGGTGTTGTTGCGGGCCGGGATGAGCCACTGCAGCTCCTGCAACGTTTTTGCAGGCAATTGATCGGCATGCAGAAACATGGCCTGTTTTTTCGTTTTTACCATGATCTCCCAAAGCTTTTTATCGGGATATTTATCAGCCATTTCCCGGTCTTCATAGTTAGTGGAGAGGCCTTCATCAAGGAAAGGATAACGGCGTTCGTTGAAACCCAGTGCCCCGTAAAACCAGGTATGTGCAATCTCGTGGGTGATCACATTTTCGAGTGTCCAGGCATTTTTCGTGGGACCGATGACCGCCAGTCCCGGGTATTCCATTCCCAGTCCGGCGCTCAAGGGACTTTGAACCAGCGTGAAACTGCCATATGGATAGTCGCCAACCAGATGAGAGAAATCCATGATCGCCTCATTGGTATATCTCAAAGCTTTCTGCCACAGTCGCGATTGCCGGGCAGTAAGCATCACCCAGGTAGTCACCTTTTTTCCTGATTCTGGAAGCCTTATTGTTCCTTTCATCACGTTGAACTGCTGATCGGCAAACCAGGCAAAATCATGTATGTTCTCTCCCGTGTAATGCAGTGTTTTTGTCGTAGTGGACAAAGGTATCTTTTTCGTTTTCCCCAGCATCCGGATGCTTTTCCAGGTAGAATCGGCAGCGAGTGCATGGAGTCTGGCCAGCTCCGTACTGTCCTGCAGATTCCCCGTCGCGCCTACGGTATAATGTTCCGGCAGCGTGATCCTAACATCAAAACGTCCGAACTCGGAATAAAACTCTCCCTGATCGAGATATGATATGGGATACCATCCGTACCGGTCATATACTGCCGGTTTGGGG
>JBDKRY010000250.1:0-8170 GCA_039683155.1 Proteiniphilum sp. | reverse complement strand
TGATATGATCAGGGATCTTGCATAAGATCACATTAAATTGTCTGTCTTTACACAATTGCCAGATCATCACTTTGACGAGAGGCATTTGCGTTAAATAATATATTAAGATTCAACATGAATGAAAGATACATTGATAAGTCGCGATGACTTGCGCAAACTAAGTCCTGTGTTACGGGGTAAATATGGCGACAAACTGATTGATTTCGGCGTCAAAATTTCTGCGTTGCATGTCCCCAACGAGATCTATAACCGTTCCAAACATCTTACCGGCCCTGCTTTCTGCAAGGACGTGCTGGATAAGCTCGGAATTAAGCGCACCCTGCGCAATGAGCACATCCTGCAGGAGTTCAAAAACGAACCGTTTATCACTGTCTCCAATCATCCCTACGGACACATTGACGGCATTGCTGCCATTGAGACTGTGGGCAGCCGGGTGGAGAATTACAAGATGATGGTTAACATTATTCTCTCGTTTGTGGATACGATGTCAGAAAATTTCATCACTGTTAATCCGTTAAAAAACGAAGAAAAGAACCGGTTCACCTTCGCCGGCATCAAAGAAAGTATTGCCCATATACGGGAGGGGCACCCGCTGGGCTTTTTCCCTGCAGGTGCAGTATCCAACCTGTATCTCAGGGGAGGTAGGTTGGTAATTGAAGACCGGGAGTGGCAGCCGGCAGTATTGAAAATCATTCAAAAAGTGCAGGTGCCGGTTATCCCCATGCATATCTCCGGCCAAAACAGCCCGTCCTTCTATCTGTCGAAAGTATTGGGCTGGCGGTTCCGGAACCTCAGACTTTGCCATGAGCTGTACAACAAAAAGGGCAAAGAGATGGTCATCACCTTCGGCGATCCGGTGATGCCTGACACGATCAATCAATTCGGGGAAGACATCACCGGGTTGGGAGAATTCCTGAAAGCAAAGACATACGCTTTAAAATAATTGTTTATCTTTGAATTCTTAAATAAGACAGTATGGTAAAGCATCCCCTGCAGCAGGTTAAGCAACGTTTCGGCATCATTGGCAACGCACCCGAGTTGGATCGTGCCATTGACGTGGCTTTACAGGTAGCTCCTACTGATTTGTCGGTGCTCATTACAGGAGAGAGCGGCGTGGGGAAAGAAAATTTTCCACAAATTATACACCTTTACAGTAAACGCAAGCATGGCCCCTACTTTGCCATCAACTGCGGCTCCATTCCTGAAGGGACCATCGACTCGGAGCTCTTCGGACACGAAAAAGGCTCCTTTACGGGTGCAACCGGCACCCGTAAAGGTTATTTTGAGGTGGCCGACGGAGGTACCCTCTTCCTCGATGAAGTGGGCGAACTGCCCCTGTCCACGCAGGCACGCCTGCTTCGTGTACTCGAGAGTGGGGAGTTCATCAAGGTGGGTTCCTCACAGGTGGAAAAGAGTGATGTGCGTGTGGTGGCGGCAACCAACATGGATATGGTGAAAGCCGTGGAGAAAGGAAAGTTCCGTGAGGATCTTTATTACCGGCTGAATACCGTCCCTATCCGCATACCGCCGTTGCGGGAACGGAAAGAAGATATCACGCTGCTCTTCCGGAAATTTGCGGGCGACTGTGCGGAGAAATACATGATGCCTGCCATCACCCTCACCGACGATGCAAGGGAGATGTTGAAAAATTACCGCTGGCCCGGTAATATCCGCCAATTAAAGAACATTACGGAACAGATATCCATCATTGAACAGGAACGGGTGATCAACGCCGACCTTTTGCAGAAATATCTGCCGTACGATGAGGTAGGTATGCTTCCCGTCCCCCTTTCTCAGATTCACGATACCGAACAGAAATCATTTGCGAACGAGCGGGAGATATTGTATCAGGTGCTCTTCGATATGAAAAAAGATATTATCGATCTGAAGAAAGTGGTGAAGAGTATCATGGAAAGTTCTGCGCCCCATTCTGCCACCTTCGACGCCTCTTCAGCCGAACGTCACCCATCGTCCGTTACACCGAACAACAACACAAGCGTATCCGTTCCCATGAAGTATGAAGCGCCCTCCAAGAAAATCACGCTTGATGAAACGGAGCGAAATGATATACAGGAAGCAACGGAGTATGAAGAGAGTACACTGTCGATCAGTGAAGTGGAAAAAGAGATGATCATCAAAGCACTGGAGCGGCATAACGGCAAACGCAAACTGGCTGCCGCCGATTTAGGCATCTCCGAACGGACACTTTACCGCAAGATTAAGGAATACAGCCTGGAAGGCTGATTATCATTGAAAAAACAGGAAACAAGCATGAAGATCAATATACCCACGCACTATTTCGTTAAAATTGTTGTCCTCCTCGCAATGATATCTCTCGTAAGCTCATGCAGCATGTCATATACCTTCAGAACGGCTTCCATTGATTACGACCTCACCAAAACCCTCTATATCGGTCACTTCATCAATCAGGCGCCTTTGGTTTATCCTCCATTGGAACAGCGGTTTAACGAGGAAATGAAAGATATGTTCACCCGTAACACCCGCCTGCAGCTTGTGAATCAGAACGGCGACATGGAGATTGAAGGTGAGATTGTAGGCTATGCGTTGACGCCCCTGGCTGTGCAGGAAGATGCGTTCGCTTCAGAGACCCGGCTGACAATGACGGTGAGGATGCGTTTCCGCAATAACAAGATCGATGTGCCCGAAAGAGAGGAGACCTTCTCTGCCAACCGTACATTCCCCAGCAACACTGTTTTCGACACGGTACAGGATCAACTGATTAATGAACTTATCGACGAAATTGTAGATCAGATATTCAATGCTACCATGGCAAACTGGTAATTCAATGAACAAAGAAAATCTGTACACCTTCATCGAAGACCCCGACGCGCTGGCAACCTCCCCGGCAGATGCACTCAAAGCCGTGGTGGATGCATATCCCTATTTCCATACTTCTCGTTTGTTGTATACGAAATATTTAGATATGATGAACAGCGATCATTACAACGAGGAGCTTAGCACGACGGCTGTTTTGTGCGCCGACAGGAGGAAGCTGTTTTATCTGATATATACAGAGAACTACCACAAGCTGCTTGTTCAGCCGAAAGAATTTTCCCGGGACGCGAAAGACAGAACCGAGGAACTGCTCGACTCTTTTCTTACCTCGCTCGGAGAACGTGAAATGCATGGGACAACGGTTGCAGATGGAGTGCTGAATGTTGTATCGACCGACTACCTCTCCTACCTCCGGACGGTGGGGGAAGATGCGACTACCGAACAGACTGAAGATCAAAAACTTCAACACCATGACATCATCGATGCATTTATTGAAAAAGCAGCCACCGACACGTTATTCACACCGGATAATTCACCGACGGGAGAGCATGATCTAAAACCGGCCAATGAGGAGGATGGCAGTGAATTTCTGACGGAAACACTTGCAAAGATCTACATCAAACAAAAAAAATATGAACAGGCTCTCACAATTATTAAACGATTAAGTTTGAATTTTCCAAAAAAAAGTATTTACTTTGCCGACCAAATTCGTTTTCTGGAATATTTGATTATGAACGAACGTTTTCGTTAAGCAAGAGCAGAAAAAATACATTTGTTCTGGCGAGCGCAGAAAACGACTAACTTTAGTGAACAGTTTTCGTTAAGCAAGAGCAGAACAAAAAAAATTGTTCTGCCGGGCGCAGAAAACGATTAATTTAAATTAAACAGAATAAAAAACCAATCATATGTATATCTTTATTACAATCCTCATTTTGCTGGCCTCTATACTGATGATCCTTGCCGTTTTGGTACAGAAATCGAAAGGTGGCGGACTGGCAAGTGGATTTTCATCGTCAAACCAGATCATGGGTGTACGGAAGACAACCGATTTCCTGGAAAAATTTACCTGGACGCTGGCGGGTATCATGATTTTGCTGAGCATCCTGACAGCCAAATACACGGCGTCGCACAGCAACGCTCCGCAATCACAGGTGGAAGTACAACAGCCTGCACCGCTCAATCCTGCCACCGCTCCCGATGTCACGCCGGGCATACCCATTCCGTCACAGGTACCGGTTCAGCCGACCCCTCAAGAGGGAACACCTGCCGAATAAACCTTTTTTTGCATATTGCAAGGGAAAGAGAAGTTGGATATCTATTCAACTTCTTTTTGCATTTTAAACCTATACTTCAGCGTATCGTCAATTACGTTCCTGTCAGTTTATATACTTTTCAACATGAAACGAACCTATATTCTCTTGCTTTGGCTGTTTCCGTTATTCGCCGGCGCACAGGTAATAACCTATGATACCATTCGTGTATCACCGGACGACGAGCGGAATATACATCGTCATGCACAGCCACAACGTATTGACAGGAAAGAATCCGGCGCTCCGCAGAGCAACATCGAAGACGGTGGACCCGACACTTTCGACAGGAGCAAGATCCGCTTAGGAGCTAATCTGGGTTTATCATTGAGCCGCAACTATACGCGGATAGGCTTCGGCCCGCAGGTGGGATATCAGTTTAATCATTATTTCATGGCAGGGACGGGGATCAAATATTATTATACGAAAGCTCAAACATCGGACTATGTCATCAAAAATAACTTGCTGGGTGCAAACCTGTTTGGCTATTTTTATCCGATACGCTTCATTACGGTGTTTGTACAACCTGAAATAAACTATATCTGGTCTTATTTAACACGTGAATCTACCGCAGAAACAACCTCAGACAGCGGTGTTGTCCCTTCGGTGATAACAGGGGCCGGATTTCGTATTGGGCGGTCGCACATCACCCTGAACTACGATCTGGTGCAACACGCCAACTCGCCTCATCCCACCGGATTTTACCTCGGCGTATCGGCATTCTTTTAAGCCAGCCTCTTCTATCCGTGATTTTATTCACCGGAACATATTTTCGCACATAAGCGTTACGGTTTGCCTGGAGAGGCTCCTTTCTGCCTTTTACCGGATGACGATATCATGTACAATGGGAATTTCGGCGTAATCGTTTATTTTTTTGATCAACCCTTCCTTGTTCATCAGTAGTTCGGCGCGAAGCACAGCCGATGTAAGGTGTACATAGAGTACATTGCGGCTGAAATAGACCTCACTGGTGTATTTAGAGACACCTTCACCCAACACTTCATACCATCCCCGCACGGCGCGGTGTTCGGCCATCTTCACTTTCAACGTATGGTTCTCATCGAAAAAATTGGAAAGTGCTTCCGATAAAGGTTGCGCATTTTTCTTCAACATGCCGGTTTATTCATTCATCAGGTTTATTTCTCCATCTACCACTGAATAGATGTGCGCACTATTATCGGTCTGTTCCAGGATTCTGTTGAGTGACTCCCTGTTGGTATCCGAGAGGAAGATCTGTCCGAACCCGGTACCGGAGACAAGTTTCACAATCTCCTCCACCCTGTTGGCGTCCAACCGGTCGAAAATATCATCCAGCAGCAATATCGGAGTGGTATGCCCTGTTTGCAGCAGAAAATGAAATTGCGCCAGCTTCAGCGAAACGAAGTAGGTCTTGTTCTGGCCTTGTGATCCAACTTTTTTGATGGGATAGCCGTCGAGCAACATCTCCAGCTCATCGCGGTGAATGCCTGTGGTAGTATGGCCAAATGCCATATCACGTTGCCTGTTTCTTCTGAGTGTTTCCCGAAAACCGGCATCATTCAACTGGGAAATATAATCGAAGGAAACATGCTCCCCCGACTGACTGATGCGTGCATAAAATGCATTGAATATGGGTGTGAACGCATCGATGAAAGCCTTTCGCTTCTGATGGATGAAGCTTCCGTCTTCAATCATCTGATCTTCCCAGAGTTCCAGCAAGGTCATGTCAATGACTTCATCTTCATTCTTCAGCAGCACATTCCGCTGATGCAAGGCTTTGGTGTACCTTACCAGCGCACGCAGATACTCCTTGTCGAACTGAGAGATGGCCATATCCATAAACTTCCGCCGAACTTCACTGTCACCGGTAATCAGTTCGTTATCGGCCGGAGAGATCATTACGAGCGGAATCAATCCGATATGATCGGAAAGCCGTTCATATTCCTTCTTGTTGCGCTTGAACTGCTTCTTCTGCCGGCGTCGGATACCGCTGTAGATCTCTTCCCGGGTGCCGTCTTCAAACAGATATTTTCCCTGCAGCATGCATACATCGGCATCGTGGCGGATAATCTGCGAGTCGACAGGATTGGTATAACTCTTACAAAAGGACAGATAATAGACAGCATCGAGCAGATTGGTCTTTCCCATTCCGTTGTTGCCTATGAAGCAGTTGATTTTGGGAGAGAACTGCATTTCGGCCTGCACCAGATTTTTATAGTTGATGATGGAGAGTTCTTCTAAAATCATGCCATATACATCGTTGTTTCACATCATTGCTGTCATTACCGCCCATTGAAAGGCTTTTCCCCGACAAGGCGGGTTTATTCCTCCAGCAACAAACGCTGAAGGTCTTCGGGAGAGATATTCATTTTCAGTCTTCCCTGTGAGGCAAACGAAATCTTTCCCCGCTCTTCGGAGACGATGATCACCTTGGCATCGGTTTCCTGTGATATGCCCAGCCCCGCACGGTGCCGTAATCCCAGGTGGGTGGGAATATTCGGATTCTGGGAGATAGGCAGGATGCATCCTGCCGCTTTCACCTTTTTACCCACGATAATCATTGCCCCATCGTGCAGCGGACTGTTCTTGAAGAAAATGTTTTCTATGAGGCGCGAAGAAATATCGGCATTCACGATTTCACCGGTTTGCTCATAAAGTCCCAGATGAATGTCGCCCTGAATGGCGATGAGCGCTCCGGTATTGGTCTTCGACATGTTCATGCAGGCCAGCACAATGGCAGTGAGGTGTGAATTGTCATTCTTCTGCTTCTCACCCGGGGAAAAAAGCTTCGCGATAAAATTCCATCCTTTTCTGGAGCCGAGCGACATCAGAAATCGTCTTATCTCATCCTGAAAAAGAATGACCAACAGAAAGAGTCCCACGCTCACCAACTGATCGAGGATGGAGCCCAGCAACACCATGTTGAAGACCCGTGACACAAGAATCCAGATCAGCATGAAGACCAGTATTCCAATGAAGAGGGGACGCATGCCCGATATCTTCACCAACCTGAAGAGATAGTACAGGAGGAGCGCCACCAGCAATACATCGATAAAATCTTTTATTCCGAAATGTGCAAACATACCTATATGACACCGGTTATTGATCGAATTTGTTTATCTTTTCCACAATCTTTACACACTCCATCGCCTCTTTCACATCGTGGACCCGTAAAATGGCTGCACCGGACAGCAGCGCCACCGTATTGAGGATGGAGGTGCCGTTAAGGCTCTCCTCCGGCGTGATTCCAAGCAGCCTGCAGATCATCGATTTTCTCGATATCCCTACCAGCAGCGGCTCCTCAAAGATATGAAAATATTTCAGATAAGCCATCAATTCATAGTTCTGAGATAACGTTTTACTGAAACCAAATCCGGGATCAATGATCACATCGTTCACTCCGAGCAGGTTCAGTTTTGCCTTACGCTCCGAAAAATAATAAATGATGTCCTGGATAAAATCTTCATAATCCGTCAGCTGCTGCATGGTCTGCGGTACCCCCCGCATGTGCATCAGCACATAGGGCACCTGCAATTGCGCCACCACAGGGAACATACGTTCATCGATCCGGCCGCCGGAGATATCATTGATGATGTTTATGCCAAATTCTTCCACCGATTGTTTGGCTACATCGGCATAAAAGGTGTCGACCGATAGGATTGCGTGTGGAAATTCCTGCCGTATAAGCTTCAGCGCGGGCATTAACCGTGCTGCCTCTTCTGCAGCCGTAAGGAAAACGGAGGAAGGAGAGGTTGACTGCGCACCAATATCGATCATCGTTCCTCCTTCTTCGAGGATCTGCCGGCATCTGTTGATGATTTCGTTCGCCGACTGTTTCCTGCTCGCCGAAAAGAACGAATCGGGCGTAATATTGATGATGCCCATCACCTGTGGCACCGACATATCGAGTAATCTCCCTTGTATGTTTATCGTTTTTTTCAATCTGCGTCCAAAATTCTTATTCCTTCGTTATACTTTGCTTTTTCGATTGATTTTTCGATTGATTTTTCTGTGGCTGAAACCTGAGTGCTGTATGCTGAGCACTGTTTCAAAGCACTGAATCGGGATCTTTGTAAGGATAATCCACC
>JBDKRY010000249.1:0-4266 GCA_039683155.1 Proteiniphilum sp. | reverse complement strand
TTATACGGATTTTCTGGATTTTAATCAATTAGACAATACCGATGAGAATATGATGCAGTATCTGATATTGGGAGGAATGCCGTTTTTACACAATTTGAAATTACAACAACAACCTTCGTTTGAATATCTGCGTAATGTCTATTCTACTATTTTATTGAAAGATGTGGTGGCACGCAAAAATATACGAAATGTGGTTTTTTTAGAAAATCTGGTAACGTATCTAGTCGACAATACCGGCAATTTGTTTTCAGCATTGAATGTCAGTAAATACCTGAAATCTCAAAATGTGAAGATGCCCACGCAAACTGTTCTCAATTATCTTCATGCGCTAACGAACGCATTTTTCGTTTACCGCACGCCACGCATAGATGTGAACGGTTTGAAAATATTTGAAATAGGAGAAAAATATTATTTCGAAGATCTCGGACTGCGTAACGCCATACGAGTTTTTAATCCTAAAAACGATATAAACAAATTGATGGAAAATGCTGTATTTATGCATCTCCTGCGGAATGGGCACAACGTGTTCGCGGGAAATAACGATGGGAAAGAGATTGATTTCGTAGCGGAACGGAATAACGAACGCATTTATATTCAGGTAGCTTATATGCTTTACGATCAACGTACCGTAGACCGTGAATTCGGGAATTTGATGGAGATAGAGAATCATTATCCCAAATACGTGGTAACAATGGATGCTATACCAATGCCGGCTAGTTATCAGGGTATCCAGCAAATGCACTTACGTGCTTTCTTGAGTAATAATAGTATTTAAAACACCCAGTTGATTCCGGCGAAGCAGTGGCGGGGCATACCGGGATAGTAGTATCTGGGCTCGGCATCTCCAAAGGCGACCGCGTTGACCGGAATCATGGGAGAGTAGTGGGTGTCGGTCACATTGTTTACCCCGGCAAAAAGTTCAAAGATGCCTGTCTGACTGGTCGGAAAGCGGTAGGTGGCTCTCAGACTGACCAGCGAATAAGCATCGTTTTTGAGCATGTTGGCATCATCCATAAATTGGGATCCGACATACTGAAATTGCGCATTCAGTCCAAATTGCGCTGCAGGGTTCCACCGTACCCCGGCCTGAGCAATATGGGAGGGTATACCGGGAAGTTTGTTTCCGTCGTAAACCTGTTCATGATCGGTAAAGTCGATGAATTGGTTGTGCGACCAGGTGTAGTTGGCATTCAGATGCAGACTTCCCGGAAACGTGGAACGACGGAAGATCCGTTGCTGAAGCATCAGCTCGAAGCCTGTGTGTCTTGTTTTGCCGGCGTTGATGCCGGTGAAGATGTCTTCGGTGAGCCGTTTGGTTACCAGCAGGTCGTTCAGATCGATCCGGTAGAGGGACGCCTCCAACTGGGTAGCACTGGCAAAAAGATTCAATCGCACCCCCGTTTCATACTGAATGCCCTGCTCCGGCTGCAGCTCGTTGTTGATATCTCCTTCGGGCAGGAGGGTCTCCTCGGGTGAGGGCATCGAGAAGCCGTGTCCCACTGAAGCATAGAGAGCGATGCGACGTGAAGGGGCATAATTGACGCCAAGCCGTGGTGAGAAGATGGCAGGGAAATCGCGCTTACCGCTTTGGTCACCATTTCCGGAGAATTGGTCTGTCAGCTTATAGTAAACCCTGTTGACCGCTCCTCCCAAAGAGAGGTTCCAACGGGGTGACGGCCGCCAGTAGGCCATCCCGAACAGGTTTAAATGGTTGCGGGTCTCTCTGTTCTTGTTGATCAACGCATTATCCATATCCATTTGCCACCGGTAGGTGTCGTTCATCCACTCAAAACCGAGTAATGCATCCCATTGTGAGGCGTGAAAGGATAGTTTGTTCCGAATTCCGCCACCCGATGTGCCATCGTCCAGATTGTTGAACGGGCGTAGTTCGTAACTGTCTGCCCATCTACCGAACAGGGTCAGCCGGTTGTTCCACTGCTTCGGGAGCCGGCTTACCAGTGTCACCCCCGCTATTGCAAGCTGATATTTCTTGTATCCCTCCACCTCTTTCCAGTTCGTCGCTGCTGCTTTGGGGTTGGTGTCGTAAAGCGTTTTTCCGATGGAGCTCGGAATCTGAGCATTCAGATCCATCAGCAGGAGCGTATAGTCCAAAGAGAAGCCGGGTTGTTGCCATGTTCCGGAAGAGAGTAGCGAGGTACGCCTGTACCGGTTATTTTCCCGGAAACCGTCTGATTGCAGATGAGAGAGGTTTCCCCAAAGGCGTAGATTTTTCTTTTGGGAGTTGCCGGCTGCCGCGGCTTTCAACGTATGACAACTTCCCTGCTGCAACAAAGCGTTCAGGCTATTACGGTTTGACTCCGGCGTAAAAAGATTGAGGCTTCCTCCCAGCCCGGAACCGTAGAGTGCCGAGGCGGGGCCTTTGATCACTTCCATTCGTCCGATACCCGTCAGGTCGATATCTTCGGGGGTGGAGATGCCGTCGGATGAAGTAATGGGTATATCATTCAGATATGATTTAATGCGATTGGTGTTGTAGGGGGTGCGACTGCCTACACCGCGAATCACAATGCGACTGGTAGCATAGGTGCCGCTATGCATATAGATGCCCGGCATGGCGTGAAGTGTATGGGAGAAACTGTTTCCATCGGCTGTCTGAATTTCATCTCCGGAAAGCAGAGAGATGCTCCCCGGAACCTGGTGCAGTCGGGTATTGACCTGATAGGCATTTACCACCACTTCATTGAGGTAAATGGCTGAATCGGGTTCATCAACGGTCGTTTCCTGTGATACCGCATTCACCGCAAAAAAACAGCCTGTAATCAGCAAAACTGTTTTTAGTTTGTTCATCGTTTCTTTGCCGGAAGAATCATTCCGTTTATGTTTTGTCGAGTTTGCTCTCAGTAACAACAGGCTGGAGGGCTTTTGCGTTTTTTTCACACTCTTTTTCAAAACTTTCCGAAGGATATACTTCCCAATTTATGCATTATTCCTTTTGTGAGGAGGGTACGTGATGCAGTTTTCCCAGTGTGCGTGCCACAACGACGGATACCATGGCGTCGCCGGTGACATTGACCACTGTGCGGCACATATCGAGGGGACGGTCAATGGCAAAGATCAGCGCCAGTCCAATCGCCAGCTTATCGGCAGGAAAGCCGATGGATTCCAGCACGATCACCAGCATGACCATCCCTGCACCGGGCACGGCCGCTGAACCGATAGAGGCCAGCAGAGCAGTTAGTACGATCGTCAACTGGCCACTAAACTCCAGTGGAAAATGAAGAGCCTGGGCGATAAAGACAGCGGCGACGGCCTGGTAGAGGCTTGTCCCGTCCATGTTGATGGTGGCACCCACAGGTACCACGAAGCTCGACACCTCGTTGTCCACTCCCAGATGTTCTGTCACCCTCTCCATCGTGACAGGGAGTGTGGCGGCACTGGAGCTGGTGGAGAAGGCGAGGAGCTGCGCCGGTGCGATACCGTTGAGAAACCAGCGGGGAGAGCGACCGGTGGTAAGGTAGACGATCAGCAGGTAGAGCATAATCATCACGGCCAGCCCGATCACCACGGTGAGGCCATACATCAGCAGCTTCTGCAGAATCTCCACGCTACCGGAAGAGACGACGATCTGTGCCAGCAGAGCGAAGACGGCAAAGGGTGCCATCAGCATGATCAGATCGACCATCTTCAGCACCACCGCATTTAATCCTTCGATCAGCTTGTTTACCGGACCTGCTTGTTTGGAATCAATCAGCAGCATGCAGATACTAAAAGCGATGGCGAAGACGATCACCTGCAGCATCAGTCCGTTGTTGCCCAGGGCTGCGAAGATGTTATCGGGAACCATTTCCACCAGGAAGGAGAGGGGGCCGCGCTCCTGCAGCGTTGCTTCCCGGATATTGGAGGTGATGGACTCGTCCCCGGCGTATGTTTGGGTAAGTTCGTGGATAGTCTCCTCCGACACTCCGGAGCCGGGTTTGAGTGTGTTGACCAGCAGTAATCCGATGATGATGGCCACCATTGTGGTTGATATATAGATCAGTATGGTGCGTACGCCTATATTGCGGAAGCTGGAGATATCTTTCAGGTCGGATATTCCTTTTACGAGGGAGGTGAAGATCAGTGGGATGGCGATGAGCTTCAGCAGGCGGATGAAGATGGTGCCGAAGGGTGCAATCCAGTCGCTTACAAAGTTAGCTCCCCATTTAAAATTGGTCATCAGCAACCCGAAGAGGATGCCGGCTGCCATGCCGGTGATGATTTGCCAGTGCAGGGGGAGCCTTTTCATTTTTTTTTATTCACTTATCC
>JBDKRY010000248.1:0-12182 GCA_039683155.1 Proteiniphilum sp. | reverse complement strand
GAATCGGGATCTTTGAAAGGATAATCCACCGTGAAGTGGAGCCCCCTGCTTTCCTTGCGGGCCATTGCCTGTTTAATGACCATATATCCCACTTTGATGATGTTACGCAATTCACAGATATCGCGTGACACCACGGAGCGATGGAATAAGTCCTCGGTCTCGCGAAAAAGAATGTTTAACCGGTCCATGGCGCGCTGCAGACGCAGGTCGGAACGCACGATGCCGACATAAGCCGACATAATCTGCCCCACCTCCTTGTAGCTCTGGGTGATCAGCACCATCTCTTCGGGAGAGGTGGTACCTTCGGCATTCCAGGCAGGTATATCTTCCCTGAATTCATATTGCCTGAAAAGCGGTAAAGAGTGCCTTGCCGCCGCATCTGCAAAAACGACTGCTTCAATGAGTGAATTGGATGCCAGTCGGTTTGCTCCGTGAAGTCCCGTGCAGGCACACTCACCGTTCGCATAGAGCCGACCGATGCTTGTTTCACCGTCGAGGTTCACCTTGATGCCCCCGCAGAGATAATGGGCGGCAGGAGCCACCGGTATCATTTCTTTGGTGATATCAATCCCATAGGAAAGACATTTCTGATAGATTCTGGGAAAATGGGTACGGGTCTCCTCCGCATCCTTGTGCGTCACATCCAGACAGACATGATCTTCCCCCCGTTCTTTCATTTCGGTATCAATGGCACGGGCCACAATATCGCGCGGCGCGAGTGATCCGCGTTCATCATACTTATGCATGAATTCCTTCCCGTCGAGCGTTTTCAATATACCCCCATAGCCGCGCATCGCCTCACTGATGAGGAACGACGGCCTTGCCCCCGGGTGATACAGCGCCGTAGGATGAAACTGTACAAACTCCATTCCCTTAATCTCTCCTTTTGCCCGTGCCACCATGGCAATACCGTCGCCCGTGGCGACCAACGGGTTGGTCGTCGTCTGATACACGGAACCGATGCCCCCGGTAGCCATCATGGTGACGCGCGATAGAAACGTATCAATGGCATTGGTCTCCTGATCGAGGATATAAGCCCCGTAACATTCAATCCCCGGTGTATGCCGCGTGACCACCTGCCCCAGATGGTGCTGCGTAAGAATCTCAATGGCAAAATGATGATCGAACACCTCGATATTCGGATGATTGCGAATGGCATTGATCAGGCTGACCTGAATCTCGGCGCCGGTACTGTCTTTGTGATGCAGGATACGGAATTCGGAATGACCCCCTTCACGATGAAGGTCAAAATTGCCTTTTTCATCCTTGTCGAAATCTACACCCCAGCTGATCAGGTCCCGGATCTGGGCAGGCGCCTCCTTCACCACTTTTTCCACTACCTGCACATCGCATAATCCGCCGCCGGCATCGAGCGTATCGGCTATATGTTTTTCAAAATTATCCCATGGATTTGTCACCGAGGCTATTCCTCCCTGTGCATAATAGGTATTGGCATCTTCCAGCGCATTTTTCGCTATAATAGCTACCCTCCCCTGCTTTGCCACTTTCAGTGCATAACTCATCCCGGCAATACCGGAACCAATCACCAGAAAATCATATTTGCGGACCATCTTCTCTCTGTTTTGGATTATTTCAATGCAAATGTACGCAATTATTCAGGGTTTTTTGCTGTCGATATTCTATTTTTCCGGCGCAATTGTTCATCCCCAATAGTATGGGCAACACATCCGCATTGAATGATCCCGTTAATGAAGATCCAAATCGGAATACCCAGGAATAAACATTGTTAAAAACCAATGTTTTATTTGCAGATATCAACCAATTGCTTTTCTTTGTATCGTAAAGCAAAGACACTGTTTAACATCTTTTTATCGAATGAAACACTTGCTGTTTTTACTGTTTTTCTTCGGTCTTTCTGTTGTACCGGGCCTCTGCTCTGAAAACGCCGCACAGCAGGCTGATTCCGCCTACGTACTCAGGGGGAGGGTGTTTGGCGGTGACACAAACAAACCCCTGGTCAATGCAAGCATCACCGTGCAACAAGTAAATGTATCGAGCGTAACCAATCAGGATGGTTATTTTTCCATACGCATCCCTGTTTCCACACAGAATTCGCAACTGATCATTCATCACCTGGGGTACGAGAACAAGGAAATTCCGGTGATCACACTGATCGACAGTCCCAACAATCATATTATCCTGAATCCCTCTCCCATACAACTCAACGAGGTGCTGGTTGTTTCGGGGGACGGAACCAATCTGGTGCGGGAGGCATTGCAACGGATACCGGAGAATTACCCTGAGAACCCGAACATGATGGTCGCTTTCTATCGGGAATCGGTCAAGAAAGGATCAAACTACATCTCTCTCGTTGAGGCTGTGTTAGATGTATACAAAGCCTCTTACCGGTCGTACAACAACGACCAGGCGCGGATCTATATCGGACGGAAAGCCACCGATATATCTCCCCGCGACACGGTGCTGCTAAAATTTCAGGGAGGTATCAGCGACGCACTGATGCTCGATATTGCCAAAAATCCGGAGATCGTCTTCGGAACAGATGCCGCCGAATACGTTTTTCATATCGAGGGGCTGATCAACATCAACAACAAACCACATTATATTATTTCGTTTATGCCACAGCCCGGAATAAAAGATATTCTTTTCAGGGGGAAAATATATCTGGATGCCGCATCGCTTGCATTTGCCCGAATGGAGTTCAATATGAATGTGGAAGACCGGAAAGATGCGGCAGCCATTTTTATCAGGCGAAAACCATCCAAAATGCGGGTGGATGTCAACAGCGCCCAATATGTGGTGAACTATTTGGAAAACAACGGAAAATGGTATTTTAACTATAGTGGCACCGAAGTGTCGTTCCGGGTGAGATGGACAAACCGTTTTTTTGGCCTCTTTGCCACCACTTATACGATTGATTCTGAGATTGCCATTACAGACCGGTACAACGATAATGTGGTGAAATTTCCCCGCAGTGAACGCATCCGTTCTACCGACGTGATTGCCGAACGGGTGGAATACTTCCTCGACCCCAACTTCTGGGGTGAATACAATGTGATTGAACCCGATCAGCAAATCAATGATGCGATTAAAAGGCTGAGCAACAAATTACGCAGAAGAAAATAAAAAGAAAAAACTGTTTGTAATTAAAAAAATAGGGCTATCTTTGCAACCCAAAAGTTTTTTTAAACACAATATTTTACAGACACGTATGTATTTAGATTCTGTCAAAAAGAAAGAAATCTTTGCAAAGCACGGGAAGTCTAACACTGATACTGGCTCACCTGAAGCGCAGATAGCATTGTTTTCCTACCGTATTTCGCATTTGACTGAACATTTGAAGTCAAACAAAAAAGATTATAACACGGAAAGAGCATTGAGAATTTTAGTGGGTAAACGTCGTCGTTTACTCGATTACCTGATTGAAATCGATATTGAACGATATCGTTCCATTATCAAAGAATTGGGTATCAGAAAATAATTTTCTCAAAAATAACGGTTCAGCCAGGGCAGTATCAAGCTTGCCAGGAACATTGCCGGGCGTTGGTTATTTATCAAAAAAACGAAAGAGGATGGAATCAGTGATTTTATCCTCTTTTTTTATGAACGATCCTCCGCTTAAAGGAAATTAAACATTTATTATGCGAAACGAGCGCATAAACAACAACAATCAATAGACTGGAAAGCAAGTATTTACGATCAGCTTCATTATTAAGAATAAATGCCATCGTATAAAAATATGTTACAAAAATATGTCTTATAACATATTTTTTTATTTTGCAGATTCAAAATAGCACGCTATCTTTGCATCGATAACCTAAAACAATCTTTTTTACCTTAATACTGATATCACGTTAACCAAGACAAAAGAGGACTTCTCGATCGAGGTGTCCTCTTTTTATTGTGTTTTTTTTACAAATATCCGTATATTCTCAGCGTTGTTCCGTCCGGATATATTCGATTGCACTGAGGGCAGCGATGGTACCGTCGCTCACGGCGGTGGTCACCTGCCGGTATCGCTTCGCCACACAGTCGCCTGCTGCAAAAACACCGGGCAGATCTGTTTTCATCGTTTCATCCACCAGGATTTCGCCCCTTTCATTCATCCCCACCAGCCCCTTAAAGGTTGCAGTATTGGGCATATACCCGATAAAGATAAAAACCCCGTCGGTTGCCAGATGAGTCCGCTCACCCGTCTTCAGATGCTCTATCTGCACCTTTTGCAGGGTACCGTTTCCTTCATATGCCCGCAATTCAGATCCCATTATAAAACTGATTTTCGGATTGAAACTGGCCTCTTCCACAGCATGCGCAAACGCCTGAAAATGATCGAACTGATGAACAATGGTAACATGTGACGCGAAATGGGTGAGGGTCACCGCCTCTTCCAGTGCTGAATTTCCGCCACCTACAACAATCAGTTTTTTATCACGGAAGAAGTCGGCATCGCAGGTAGCACAGTAGGAGATGCCTCTCCCTTCAAACTCCTTCTCACCTGGTATATTAAGAGAGCGGGGTTTCCCGCCGGGAGCAAGAATAACTGCTCTGGCACGGAATACCCTTCCGTCTTCCAGCTCCACCTCCTTGATCTCTTCTGTCAAGCGATAATCCACAATTTTGACGTTCGCCCTGAGCGTACAACCAAAACTTTTTGCCTGCCGCTTCATGATGTCGGCCAGCTCATAGCCCTTAATCATCTCCACTCCGGGATAGTTGGCAATCTCGTTGGTCAGTACCATCTGTCCGCCGGCCACTCCCTCACTCAGGATCAGCGTGTCCAGCTTTCCGCGGGATGTGTAAATACCCGCGGAGAGACCGGCAGCACCGGCACCCAGGATAATTACATCATATATCTTTTCCATTTCATTAAGAGAGATACTGATCCAGATTTCCCTTTACCTGCGCCATTGTCTGAATGCTGGTTGTCGCCTTGGCCACCTTTCCATCCTTGTAGTACATGGTAAATGGTAATCCCATAAACCCGCGGCATTCGGGTGCAGTCCGGATCACATCCGACTCGGGGCTGTCGAATGCCATGGAATAAAATTTCACATTATCATACTCCTCCTCCTCCTCCAACTCTTCCATAATCTCATACACCGGAATACACATAGGTCCCATGCGTCCGCAACATACCATCACATTTTCGTTCTCGTTGATAATCTTCTGCAATTCGGCAGCCGTTTCAATTTCCTGAATATTGGTTCTTAAGTACTTCATTTTTTTTTGTTGTTTAAAATTTATTACTGGCTACAAAGGTAGAACATAACCGCATTGATCATGAAAAAAAAGGGCTGACAGATTTCATGGTTAGGAATGAGATATATCAGTTATCAGGCTGATGTAAATCAGTTTCCGGAAAAAGATGGTATCTTTGTCGACAAAGGCAAAGAGAAGGACAATGGATGAATAAGGAAATGGATAATTGTGAAAAAATGGTGGCCTGTTTCCGTGATCTGAAGCCGGAAGAGCTGGAGCTGATCAGCTCCGGCAAGACAGAGCTGACTTACCTGACCGGAGAAAACCTCTTTAAACAGGGTGCTTTCTCCACACATGTACTGCTGGTAATGGACGGACTGGTCAAGGTATACCTGCAGACAGGCAGGGATAAACAACTTAACCTGCAACTGGCTAAAGCAGGCGATTTTCTTGCTTTTTCCGCCCTCTTTGGAGAGGCCCTGCATGCTACCTCGGCCGTTGCACTCACCGATACACAGGTATGTATGATCGATAAGGAGAAGATGCGGACGTTGCTGCTGCGCAACGCGGAATTCGCCATGCGCATCACCTCCCGCAACTACCGGAATGAAAGGCAGCTGCTCACCGTGATCGGAAACATAACCTATAAGCAGATGCGCGGGAAGCTCGCCTCCGCACTGCTCTATCTTAGCGGCGATGATTTTCCGGGACAGGACATCTTTGTCCACCTATCACGCCAGGACCTGGCCAATTTTGCCTCTGTGGCCACGGAGAGCGCCATCAAGCTGTTGAAGGAGTTTGAGCGCGACGGGATCATTGCACTCGAGGGTAAAGAGATTAGTATAGTCGACCGGGCAGAACTCGAGAAGATTGAGCGGCTGGGATAAATCGTAGCCAGCCAGGTCAACCGTTCTGGCTGATCATTTTCAACATTTTTTTATCGGTAATCATCACTTGCCTACCCTGCATCTGAATGATACCGTCCTGGATAAACCCGGAGAGGGCACGGTTGATGCTTTCCCGGCCCGCATCTACCCAGTTTCCTATATCCGACTGAGAGAGAGGAAGGGTAAACTGATCCGCCCCGAAAAGATTCTCTGAGAACTCGAGCAGCACGTCGGCGAGATTCCCACTTATCTGTTTCTGGGTGCGGCTGGCACAACGACGGTATGCCTCCAGCTCACTCTTGCAAAGCTCCATCAAAATGAAACTGCTGAACTCTTTGTTCTCCCCCAACAGTCTCTTGAACACCTCCAGATCAATGAAGCAGACCTCCGAATCGAGCACCGCCGTGACACTGTACTGGTTGATCTTATCTCCGAACGTAGTGGGTAGGCCGAGGTAGGTAGGTGCCTTTACCAGCCGTACGATCTGTTCGCGGGAAGGCCCGGCAATATGAATCTTGGCCATCCCTTTCCGGAGATAAATCACATTGGTGGAAAACACCCCCTGTTTGATAATAGAATCCCCTTTTTTGAATTTCACCACCGCATGGTGACCATCCAGCATCTCTATCTGGCAATCCTTCATATTCACGGAGGATCTCAACACGCACTCACAGTCGATACATTCGTTTTTCATACTCCTCGTTTACTTCTACAAAAATAGAAAAAGATGTGACATATCTCACAAAATAAAGTAAAAATCTGCACTTGGCGAAAAAAAATTATTAAAGAATTATTTCTTTAATTTGCACATTATTCATTCACAAAATTATACAGGACAAATATGGAAAATTCAAGCACCCCCACCCTGGAAGCACTCTGGAATGAACTGGAGCGCCTCAAGGCAAAAACCACCCGTCTGGAAAAATCCCGGAAGGATCAGCTCTCCATTGCCATCGTATCGGGCGACATGGACAAGATCCTGGCGGCAATGATCATCTCACTGGCAGCAGCAGCGATGGACTCGCAGGTGAAGCTCTTCTTCTCATTCTGGTCACTCTCCGCACTGCGCGACCCAAAGAAGAAAGCCAAGGGCAAGGATTTCATCGCAAAGATGTTCGGCATGATGCTCCCCAAGGGACGCAACAAGCTGAAGCTCTCCAACATGAACATGTGCGGCATGGGACCGGTGATGATCAAACGGCTGATGAAACAGCAGAACGTGTTGTCGCTGGACGAAATGTTTCATCAAGCGGCTGAACTGGGTATAGAAATCACGGTCTGCGAGATGTCGATGAACCTGATGGGATTCAAGAAGGAGGAGATGATCGATTATCCGCATCTCCGCTACGCGGGTGCTACCACCTTCGTGGCCGATGCAGGTGAGAGCAGCATGCAATGGTTTATTTGAGTGAAAAATGAAAAGTGAAAAGTTCCTTCACCTAAGAAGCTGACAGCTGATTGCTGATTGCTGACAGCTAAAAACCAAACAACAATAACACGAATAATCATTTACAATTATGACAACAGAAGAATTAAAAGCATTGAAATCAAATTTAACAGTAGATGCACGCGGTACAGCTTGTCCCGGCCCGCTTTTGGCAGCCAAAAAAGCCATCGGCGAAATTGAATCGGGCGAAATCATGGAAATATTGTCGGCCGACGAAGGAACCAAAAACGACATCCCGCGCTGGTGCGAAAAAGTGGGACATGAATATCTTGGTTTTTACGATGAAGACAGCTTCAGCCGTTTGTTCCTGATTAAAGACTAATTTTACACTGAACCAGCTTTCACTCCCTGTTCCCTGTCCCCGTAAAGCGGACACGGGAGCAGGGATCGAAGTGAGGTTTTAAACATTTCATTGCTATGCCGAACGACCATAAATCTCCCAAAATCCTGGTCTTCTCCACCGATAAAATTTCCGACCCGGGCATTGACCAGGCAGGATTGAGAAAAATACATTATTCTCCCTCTGTGTATGTCATCAACATGCCTTGCTCATCGGGCATCAAACCGCGTTGGATCCTTCGTGCATTTGAAAAAGGATTTGATGGCGTTTTTATTGCAGCAGACGGACACGAATGTTCCTACAGTGCGAGTTGTCCCGATCGTACAAACGACATCATCATCGCGTCTCAGAAATTGATGACAGAGAAGAATATCAATCCAAAACGCATCCGGATGGCAGCATTGTGTTCTGTTTGTGCAGAGCCGTTTGTCAGCCATATGGAAAATTTCAGTAAAATTTTAGCCGAACTGGAAGAGTGAGTTCAAAGGCAATTAAAATCTATATTGAGGATCGTACATTATGAATAAACAACAAAATAACCAGTACGATACACTGGTCATAGGCGGTGGCATTGCCGGACAGGAAGCGGCGTTGAGTCTGGCAGATATGAATCACAAGGTACTGTTGGTGGAAAAAGGGCTTTCCATCGGAGGCAAGATGATTCAGCTGAGTAAGGTGTTCCCGACGCTCGACTGTGCCGCGTGTATCACCACGCCGAAAATGTCGGAAACGGCACGCCATCCCAATATCACACTGATGCTGAACAGCGAGATCGACGGGATCACGAAAAATGACGACGGTGATTTTGATATCAGCGTCACCAACAAACCACGTTATGTCATTCAGGAGAATTGTACGGGTTGTCAGGAGTGTGAGGTGGTGTGCCCCGAAGTGCGCAGCGATGAATACAATACGAACCTGGCGGGACGCAAAGTGGCCTACATCCCCTTCAGCCTGGCAAACCCCCGTATAGCCACCATCGATCGGCAGGATCATTCGGCACCGTGTATCAATGCATGTCCGGGTGGTGTCAAAGCGTACGGATACATCACACTGGCCCGCAACGGACAGTACGAGGAGGCGATGAAGCTTCATCTGGAAGAGATACCGTTTCCCGGGAGCCTGGGACGTGCCTGTTATCATCCTTGTCAGAATGCCTGTACCCGCGGCATGGTGGAAGAACCGGTAGATATCCGGAAGATAAAACGGTATTTCTCCGACTGGTATTATGAAAAATACCCGCAGGCCCCTTCGGTGGAGATCAAGGAAAAAACAGGAAAGAGAGTCGCCGTGATCGGCTCCGGTCCTGCCGGAATAACCGCTGCCTATCACCTGGCACTGAAGGGTCACACCGTGACGATTTTTGAAGCTGCTCCGGCAGCCGGGGGCATGTTGCGCCTGGCCTTGCCTGAATATCGTGCACCAAAAGACGTGGTGGACAGGGATTTGCAAAATATTACCGTATTGGGTGTTGACATTGAAGTTAACAAAAAAATAACCGACCTGAAATCGCTTCACGACCAGGGATTTGATGCCGTGTTCGTGGGTATCGGCACACACAAGGCGATGGCCTCGGGAACGGAAGGGTCAGAACTGAAAGGGGTGACCGATTGTCTAACCTTCCTTCGTGAAGCCAATATCGGCAGGCGTGAAGACTTAACCGGCAAAAAGGTGATGGTGATTGGCGGTGGCAATACGGCGATTGACGCCGCACGGACTTCGCTTCGTCTCGGTGCCGAAAAAGTCATCGTGGTGTATCGTCGCAGCCGTGAAGAGATGCCCTGCTTTGCCCCGGAGATCGCAGAAGCGGAAGAAGAGAATGTAGAGATCCGGGTGCTTCGCAATCCTGTACAATATATCGGTGAAAACGGGCAGCTCACCCAAATACGGCTGACGAAAATGCAGTTGGGTGAGAAAGACGCCAGCGGACGCCGCAGCGCAGAGTCCATCGCAGGATCGGAATACACGGAAGAGGTGGATTATGTGATTGAAGCCATCGGGCTGCGGGCGGATACCTCTGCATTTGTCGGGCAGTTGGATCTGAACCGAAACGGAACCATCCGCACCGATGCCCGTACCCTGCAAACATCCGTAGAGTATATTTTTGCCGGAGGGGATACCGTCACAGGATCCACCACGCTGATAGAAGCTGCCGGACAGGGAAAGAAAGCGGCTTTCTATATGGATAAGTGGTTACGTGGATTGAATATGCAAGACTTTGAAGAGGGCGATAAGCTTCCAGCCATCGACAAAAATATCGTGTTGAACAGATTTAAAGGTGAGAAACGTCCGCAGGTGAAGAATGCGGTGATGCCCCTGGCAGAACGTGCCCGCAGCTGGGAAGAAGTAGAAAAGACATTCACCGAGGAGGAAATGAAGGCGAGCACACAGCGCTGCCTGGATTGCAGCAACTGCCGTGAGTGCCACCAGTGCGTGAATATTTGTCCGGCCAACGCGATCGACTTCTCACAAAAAACGAAAACGCAGAAGATTACGGCTAAATCGGTGGTTATCACCACGGGTTACAAGCTGTTCCCGCCATCGGCCAAACCCAATTACGGGTATGCCAAATATGCCAACGTGATCGATGCCATGCAGATGGACCGCTTGATCGCACCTACCCGTCCATTCAACAATGTACTGCGTCCGGGCGACGGAAAGGTACCCGACAACATTGCCTACATCCTCTGCACGGGATCGCGCGATTCGGCCATCGAAAACGGTGGCTGCGGCTCCGATTGCAGCAACAACCCCATTTGTTCCCAGATCTGCTGCATGTATTCCGTCAAGCAGGCGCAGCTCCTGATGGGTGCGCTGCCGATGGCGGATATCACCATCTACTACATGGATATCCGTGCTTTCGGAAAGGGATACGAGGAGTTCTACCAGCAGGCAAAAGGGATGGGTACGAACTTCGTGAAAGGTAAGGTGGCCAAAATCCGCGAAACGGAAGATGGCAAAGGCGATTTAATCGTGCGATACGAAGATGTGACCAAGGGAGTGGTAAAGGAGACCAAACACGATCTGGTGGTACTCTCCGTGGGGGTGGTGCCAAATAAAGAGGTGCCGGAGATGTTCCTGGGAGAAATACTGGAGCTGGATGACTTCAGTTTCGTCAAACAAACAGACGAGCTGGTGAGCCCAGCCTTGACGAGCATCGAGGGCGTGTTTGTGGCAGGCGCCGCATCGGGACCGAAAGACATCCCTGATTCAATCCTGTCGGCAGGCTGCGCCGCATCGGAAGTTGCCGGATATCTGAACCGAAAAGAGACACTGCCGGATGACAAAAAGGATCAATTCAAAGTGATGCCGCACTCCGCGAAGAGTCCATCCATCTTACAACATTAAGCAAAACGACAATGAGACAAAGAATACGTGTATATATTTGCCATTGCGGCGGAAATATTTCCGATTATGTGGATGTGGAAAAACTGAGTAAAATGTTCCACAAGGAAGACGGTGTAGTCGTTTCGAAAGATGTCATGTTCGCCTGTGCCGACTCCAACCAGAAAGCGATGGTGGAAGACATCCAGAAGTACAACCTGGATGCGATCGTGGTGGCATCCTGCTCGCCGAAGCTGCACCTGCACACGTTCAGGGCGGTGGCCGAACGAGCCGGACTGAACCCGAACAACTATGTTCAGGTAAATATTCGCGAGCAATGTTCCTGGCCCCACAGCGACCGTCCGCGTGAGGCAACGGTGAAAGCAGCCGGATTGATCCGCGCCGGCATTAACCGTGTCGCGTATTCCGAAGCGCTGGACAGCATCGAAATTGAAGTAAAAAAAGCGGCCATGGTGATCGGTGCCGGTATTTCGGGAATGAAAGCGGCCATTGACCTGGCACGCTCCGGCAATGAAGTCTATCTTGTGGAGAAAGATTACTTTGTGGGTGGCCACATCACGCAGCAGGACAAACTCTTCATGACGGGACAAAGTGGTAAGGAGATTGTGAAAAAGTTGTATGATGAAATAAAAACATACAGAAATATCACCGTTTTTACCGGAGCCACCGTCGAGAAAGTAACGGGAAGTCTGGGTAGCTTTCATATCGAGATAAAAGTGAAACCGCGCCATATCAACGGGAAAATGGATAAGCAGACCGTGAACAGGGCGATGGATGATTGTAGGATATATGTGGATGATCCCTTTAATTTAGGCCTCGCAAAACGAAAAGCCATTTATAAGAATTATCCCGAAGCACTGCCCGATGTGCCTGTCGTGGACATGGAAGCCCTCAGGGATCACCCCGATTTTCTGGAGAAATACAAGGCGGTCATCAATCCGGATGAACAGGAGGAAACCATTGCCCTGCTGGCAGGGTCGGTGCT
>JBDKRY010000247.1:0-3714 GCA_039683155.1 Proteiniphilum sp. | reverse complement strand
TGACGGTTGCCGTCTTCATCCAGGATATATTCGGGACGGTAGTTGATGGTGTTCTCAAACATCTGTACCGGTGCCGGGTCGAGTGCCGAGTTGACCCGTCCCCATTTGCCTACGGTCATCTCCACCTCGGGAATGTTGCTGATACGCTTATCCAGGATGGCAATGTACTCCAGGTTCTGTTCGATACCCGTGTGTGGCATGCTCGTCGGCATCAGCAGAAAGGAGCCCTCGTTGAGGCTGGGCATAAACTCCTGTCCGATACCGGGAAATCGGTTGCTGGCTGTCTGCCAGAAACCCGTCTGGCGGAAAGTGTTCCAGCCCACTGTCTCAAAGCCTTTTGCCACAATACCGAATGTCTTGTCGAAGCCCATCCATATCACGACGCCAAACAGGATGGTCATGATGGGCAGGGTCATAAACTTCCACCTGTTGGCCAGGCTCCATCGCAGGATCTTTTCGTAATAGATCACCAGCATCCACAGGAGTGTGAGGATCAGCGCGATGATCAGCATCACGAACAACAGGTTGCGGGTTACGCCTGCTTGTGTGTCCATGGGCAGCCATTCCATCGTGAGCAGATAAACTACCGCCAGCAGAGCAATCCCGATGTTGAGGAAAGTGGGTATCCGCTGGTTCTTCCACTGATGGGCAAACAGGTTATTTAATCCGAAGAACGTGAAGGCAAGGTAGAGGCCGAAACCGGTGAAGATCACCAACGCAATGCCGGCGGCTGCCAATAAAATATTGGCAAATTGGCGGACCTGCTTCGAAGTGATTCTGATCGAGAAGATATAGTAGACCAGGGTGGGCAGCACGGCGATGCCGAGCAGGTATGCCGAAATGAGTGCGAATGTCTTGGTATAGGCCAGCGGGGTGAAAAGCTTCCCCTCCTGTGCCTCCAGAAAAAAGACAGGGAGGAAACTGACGACAGTGGTGAGCTGCGCGGTGAGCACAGCCCCGGATACTTCACTGACACTCTGGTATATTAAATTGGCGAAGGCTTTTCCCTTTCGAATACCCTTGTTCTCTTCCATCTCCATGTGTCGGATGATGTTCTCGACAAAGACCACCCCGATGTCGATCATAATCCCGATGGCGATGGCGATACCCGATAGTGCGACTATATTGGCATCAATGCCCGCATATCGCATAATGATAAAAGCGGCCAGTACCCCCACGGGCAATATGCTGGAGATGACGATCGATGCCCTGAGATTCAGGATGAGGACGATGACCACGATGATGGCAATGAGCGTTTCATGGGTCAGTGCTGTCTCCAGCGTGCCGATTGTTTCATGAATCAAGCCGGTTCTGTCGTAAAAGGGAACGACAGTCACCTTCGAAACGGTGCCATCGGCCAGGGTCTTTTGGGGTAATCCTGCTTCCATTTCTGAGATTTTCTCCTTCACGTTGTTGATCACCTCCAGCGGGTTGGATCCATAGCGTGCCACCACCACGCCACCCACGGCTTCCACCCCTTCCTTGTCGAGGCCGCCGCGCCGGGTAGCCGGACCGAGGTTGACAAAAGCCACATCCTTTATCTTCACCGGTACCCCATTGCGGACCGTAATGACCGCCTCTTCGAGGTCGGACACATTTTTGATGTACCCCAGCCCCCTGACGAGATATTCCACCTTGTTGATCTCCACGGTCTCCGCACCGATATCGAGATTGCTCTTCTGTACGGCATTCATCACATCCATGATGGAGAGGTTGTACGCGCGCATGGAGTTCGGGTTGATTTCCACCTGGTACTCTTTCACAAAACCGCCGACAGAGGCGACTTCCGCTACCCCTTCGGCCGATGAAAGCGTATACTTTGCGTAGAAATCCTGAACGGTTCTCAACTCATCGGGATCCCAACCCCCTGTGGGTTCACCGGTCTCCGGATTCCGCCCTTCCAGGGTATACCAGAATATCTGCCCCAACGCTGTGGCATCGGGACC
Organism: Proteiniphilum sp.; assembly: GCA_039683155.1. Classification (GTDB taxonomy): domain Bacteria; phylum Bacteroidota; class Bacteroidia; order Bacteroidales; family Dysgonomonadaceae; genus Proteiniphilum. The sequence continues at coordinate 1,768 of JBDKRY010000247.1, read as the reverse complement.
CAGGCCGGGCTGCACACCGTCGGGCAAGGTGCCGGGCGGGAGGGAATTGAGTTTCTCCAATATCCGGGAGCGACTCCAGTAAAATTCAATATCTTCATCAAAGATGATGTAGATAAACGACATCCCGAACATGGAGGTGCTGCGGATGGTCTTTACGCCGGGAATGCCGAGCAGTGAGGTGGTCAGTGGATAGGTGATCTGATCCTGGATATCTTTGGGTGAGCGCCCCATCCATTCTGTGGCGACGATCTGCTGATTGTCGCCCAAATCGGGGATCGCGTCCACAGGTACGGGATCACGCGGCAGCAGACTGTGCCAGTTAAACGGCGCCGTAGATATCCCCCATACAATGATGACGATGAGTAACAGAATCGTTATGAGTCTGTTATTCAGGAAATACTTTATGATCTTGTTAAGCATGAAAATTTTATTTGATTGAACAATATAAAAATTGTGCACGATATGTTGCAAACACCGGTTAAAGCCATTGCCGGAGATTCAGGCAGCAGTAAAACCCTGGGAGGTTTTGTTTGTCAGCAATCTATCCAATCAAATACGGTAAATGCAGATGTAAGTGCGTAAACTTATATCTTGCAGAAAAAGCCCCTTGGGCGGAAAGTCCTCTAAGGATGAAAAAGTATTGGTTTCGGGTTCTGATAACCTGAACAAAGGAATTAACAATGCCAATGCATCATCGAAAGAAATAGATGCAATACGGGAAACAGATTGTTCTGTCTTATTCTGATAATCATCGGTGTCGAGCGTGAGTAATTGTGTATCGCAGCAAGTTTCGTTAGCTTCACCCAGGATGCAGGTGAGATGCGGGTTGCTGACGGAGATGTTATCTGTTTTGTGGGTCTGTTTTTCCGTTTGTTCTACATTGTCACAGCAGGAGTGGAGATTGCCGGCTATCTGAACCAGTGAAAAAGAATACAGCTCATTCCCGCAAAAATGCATTGCCAGTACCGGTTGTACCGCTGACAGCATCATCATGAGGAGCAAGAATATGGCCGTAACTTTCTTCATTCTATATTCAGATTGCTTAACCTGTAGAACAACAAAAACAGGTATTTGGTTCCAAAAGTAGTGTTTATTTTGTTTTTTGCAAAAATTGTGCTGTTTAAAATGATTAAATGTCGCATTATACGCTCTATAATTCCACAGCTGTTAATTCCGCCAACCGCGAGGGCATAATTATGCTCCACTTCCGGCATGCTGTTGAAAGCATCATCGTAAAATTCTGCTTCCAGCAGGTAGTCTAACAGGGATATCTCACCTCCATCCAGAGCTTTCCTCAGAAGCGGTTCATTGCCATAGGCAGAAAGTGCATCGCGATATTTCTGCGCTGTATCACGTAAAGCAGCCGATTTATTGAACAAGCTTTGCAGCCTATTGTGAAATTGAGTCTTGTTGTCTTCCAGAGCAGACTCGGATGGAATTACCTCTGCTCTTGTCTGTTTAATGGTGTTTCTGTTCTCCCAAAGCGGGATGGAAATGCCGATGACAATCCCTTGTAATTTTTCTCCTAGAATTCTTTTAGAGGCATACCCGGCACTTAGCTTGGGGAGGCTGAGTGCGCGTCTGAGCTTCACCTGTTGTTTGCCGATCTCGATCTGTCTGCTGAGATATTGCAAAGCCTGACTTTTGGCTTCTGCAATGGTATACCATTTATTAAAGTCGGAGAGCAGGGGAGTAAACGGAATTTCTGTCTCCCCGTTCAGAGATTTTAATTCGTTCAAGAGAGCTTCTCATTCGATATTAATCTTTC
>JBDKRY010000246.1:0-7399 GCA_039683155.1 Proteiniphilum sp. | reverse complement strand
GTTTTGGTGCGTAAAATTTATAAAAGAAATATACAAGTGAACTCAAAATTCACATAAAATTAATGCTTTTTAGAACACGTACAATTTCTTTTATGAATATAGGTTGTATTAAAAAATATGCTACTACCTCTTCAGTTTCATCCTATCTATTTGAAGTTTTTGCAAATAGTTGTCCAGGAATCGATCCAGTTCCTCGGGTGTCAGTAAAGGCTTCTTTCGTACCTTCTCCGGATATTCTTCATCGTTTGTCAGGTGCTTCTCAATCTGTTCCTGCTTTCTCTCCATCGCTCCGATATAAAAAGCACAAATATGAAGCGAATGTTTGACAACTTATGTCAATTGAAAATATGTATGGATCATTTCGAAGATATCCTCGAAATGATCGTCTATACTCTGACTGCATTCAATGACAATAAATACCCTTTTTCATTATTCAGACAAGAGCGGATATTCTTTATAAAGTCGCAACAAAGAAATGGTTTCAATCCTGAGTTTCGTACGGACGAAATGTTTCATTTCATCGTCCATCAGTTCTCCGAGACCGAACAACAACTTCCTGTCCTGGACTGTTTCAAGCAGATCGATGCAGTTTTGCAGGTACCGATCGAGGGGGATTTGCATTCGGTTTTCAACAGTACTCTTGCTAAGGAGGGTCCTTCGCTGCATAAAAAACCAACTGTCAAAAATATCACGGCTGGTAATTTCACTACGGTCCAGCAGCGCACATAACTTATGGGCAAACATGTGGGGTGCATCCATCACTTTCATCTCAATTCCCAGCAAATTTTTGATTTCATACTGATCGTTCCACTGTCGATTGGAAATTTCAACTTTCAACTTACGTTCTCCATAGCCATAATTCAAAACAATTACCGGACCATAGAATTTCATCGCCTCATCATGTATACCACCGTATTTCAACAATATTGTGCGAACTTTTTCATACACCTTTTTTTCTTTTCCAGTATCGAGAAGATTAAAATCGAGATCGACCGAGAACCTTGGCAAATCGTAAAAGAACATGAGAGCTGTTCCCCCTTTGAAGCCGAGTAAAGAGGCGATTTCCATGTCCGAATAGATATCTTTCAATATCTGCAAGAGGAAAAATTTGTGTTTGTTGAGATCAACCATTGTTAAGAATTTTATTGACCCGCGCCGTCAATGCCTTTGAATTGTAAATGGGTAACAATTTATAAACAAGGGTTCTGTCCAACGGGGTAAGGTTATCGAAATAAAAATCCCCATTCAGGTAAAGTGTGTCCAGAAAAGCCCGTTCAACAGTGGCCTTGTTGATGTTTCGCTCTCTGGTTATCCCACTGGTGTCGACCATAATCTCCCCTTTGATCCTGCGATAGGAGAATTTGCGTTCTTCAATCTCAACCGTCCGGCTGAGATAGGAGACGGAGGTGATGCGGGAATCGAACTGGAAGATAACTCCTGCTTCCTGCAGGATATATTCCAACGAGATATAGGAAGGAGTATAGAGCTTGCAGGCCAGTTCTTCGGGATTGTAACCCTTCTTCACATAAATGCCTTTCCGTGGGCGCAATAGTTTCCCTCTCCCCACATGATAGTGCATCTTCCTGTTCAGGCTGTTGAAATCACGCTCGCCGACAAGCATGGCAATATCATTCAGCGTAAACACCGTTCGCTGATCATTGTATACCGTAAAGATGATATCATTTTTCTGTGAACTGTACATTGCAATATTTCGTATGTTTAGTTCACAAATATACCAATTGTAATTGATATCCACATCTTTCCCAACAATTAATTCACACAAATTAAAATTTCACCTCCATCAGCTGAATATCCGATAAAATGACGCGTGTGTTTCCGGCATTACCCATCGAGAAGACAATGCGTGCCTGCGGGTCGGTGTGCGCGGATGCAAACACGAGATTGTAGGTTGAATGGTTCTTGTCGATAGAAACCGACTGATTGCCGTAGGCTGTCCAGGGATCTGAATTCTTTGAGATCGCAACCTCCAGGTTTCTGTTGTCGCTGTCGGGAGATGAGGCGTTGAAGCGCAATCGGTATGTTTTCCCTTGCTCAATGCTGATGCCCGGCTTAATCAACTGGATATGCCACCCTGCTGTTCCGGGGCTGGTGATGGTGACGGTAACCTGGTCGTTGGCGACGGCCATGGCCGACTGAGCCGATGCATCATTGTTGGTCAGGAACCAGCCGTCACTCTGTCCGCCGGCAAAATTGCTGCTGTAGAGGTTCACGTATTCGGGGACGTAGGGTTCGGCCAGCGGGTCGCTGATCAGCGCATCGACGAGCCGTTGTTGATACTGTCCACTTTGCGGATTGTAGATTCCAAAACCGGAATTCCACTCCCAGTAGGCCCAGCTGAAGCCCTGTTGCCCGAACCACCTGGCCAGGAACCGTGTCCACCTTACCCGCGAGTCTATATCGGCACGCGAATAGGCACCAAACTCACCCACGTGCACCGGAATATTCTGCTCGCCGGCCAACCGGATGGCAGCCTTGAAATCTTCTTCCACTGCCTGCCGCTCGAACTCGGTATCGCGCCATTGCGTACCCAGCCAGGCATCGGATCCTTCAACCCAGTCGGCTCCCTGGTGTGTGAACTGGAAAGGGTTGTAGTAATGGACGGTAAGAATAAGCTGCGGATCATCGGGTATTTCAAGTGATTTCAGTCCGCCTACCCCGCCCCACTCCGCCGTGCCAATCAGAACGCAGCGTTTGGGGTTGGTCTTGCGGATCACCTGCAGCGCTGATTTCGCATAGTCGTTCCACAAGGCGGGCGTAAGCTTGTCGTGTGGCTCATTCAGAATTTCAAACAATAGGCTGTCGGGGTAACCCTTGAAATGACCGGCTATCTGAGCCCATTGCGAAAGAAACCGCGCTTTTTCCCCGGCAGGATCGGCCATCAGCGCATCGTGGTGGTGCATGTTAATGATGATGTGAAGCTTCTGCTTCAGTGCTTCATCGACCGCCGACCGGATGGTCTGCAAAAATTCGGGCTCAATGGTGTAGGGCGCCGTCGACATGCTGCGGTCGTCCCGCTCCCAGCGGATGGGAAGGCGAACGTGGGTAAAGCCCAGGTCGGCAATTCGCTTCATATCGGCAGGATCGAACGTCGACTGCCACGATAGCATGGCTTCAAACGTGTTGCCGATGTTGATTCCTTTTCCCATGCGGGCATTGATCTCAGCGGCGCTTGCCCAGGTTCCCGTTTCTTCCGGTTCCGGATCCGGTGTACCCGGTTGGCTGTTGCACTGCTGAAAGAGGAAAAGAAAGATTGCAAGAAGGAAAATACTCTTTTTCATCAAATCATATTTTTTATGAGTTCGTTCTCTGGTTTGAAATACGATCTCGGTTACTTGCCGAGGTACATGCAGGGCTTATTCAATTTTGATACTTTTACATCATCTTTACAACCAGTATGCAAACATACAAAATTTACAACAGGATTGCTGGTTTTCATATATTGAATTTTAGTATATTAAACACATTATTTCGATTTCATTGATGTTTTTTGTGGTGTTTCATTGATGTTTTTTGCGGTAAATTGCAAACAAATGTGAACCGGTTATTCCGGGAAATGTAACGAATCAACTTTTTAAAGGGGATCATAAACATTGACCCGCCCCTGGTTGTTAATTGCGGTATGAGACAATTTATCCCCATCCTCTTCCTGATCATCACGCTGGGCCTCGTGGCTGCAGCAGTATACTACCTCGCCAGGCGGTTCGCACTCTTCTTCCCGGCTCCCGGCATGAAAGGCTGGTTATGGATCTTCTCCCTGGGACTGGCCTTCGCTTTCGTGGGGTCGATCGGGTTCAGCGAGCTGACGAACCGATTCGTGGCAGCATGGTCGCTGGTGGGTTCCATCTTGCTGGGCGCCTTCATCTTCCTACTGCTGTCGCTCGTGGTGACCGACCTGATACACCTTCTCCTAAAGCTCTCCCCTGTCCTTCGCGGCTGGCTCACGGTGGGACTCACTATCCTGCTCACCGGCTACGGCGTCTGGAACGCCTACCACTTCCGGGTGAAGGAGGTGACTATTCCCATCAGGGGACTCACAAAGGAGATACGGGCGGTGCAACTCACCGACATCCACCTGGGCAACTCACGCGGGAAGAAAGAACTGGAACGGATCGTGCGCATCACGAAGGAGCTGCAGCCGGAGATCATCTTCAACACCGGCGACCTGTTCGACAGCAAGACGCATTTCAATGGCAACAACGATGTGCTGGATCCCTTCCGGACTATCAGCGTACCGCACTATTTCGTGTTCGGAAACCACGACGAGCAGGTGGGGCTTCCGCAGGTTTTGCGCCGCGTGAAGGAGAGTGGCGTCACGCTGCTGATGAATGGCGTGGCGCACTATAACGACCTCCAGATCGTGGGACTCAACAACATGGCGGCCGACAGCCAGTCGTTCGACATCCATGCCTCCAACGACAGCAGCACGGTGCAGAGTGTGATGAAGAGCCTGAAAGTCGACCCGGAACGGCCTCTGCTGGTGCTTCATCACCGCCCCGATGGAATCGATTACATGGCGGAGGCGGGTGCCGACCTGCTCCTCGCCGGCCACACCCACGCGGGACAGATGTTCCCCTTCACCCTTATGGCCAAATGGATGTTCGGCTACAACAAGGGGCTTTATCAATACGAAGATATGAAAATTTATGTCTCCCAGGGTCTGGGCACCTTCTTCTCCCCCATCCGCTTCGGCACCCACAGCGAGATCACCCTGCTCAGGCTGATCCCCGAATAGGATTTCCGCTTGCAGGATGTATGTACGAGCCTGCCTCGAAAACCGCGGAAAGTGTCATCTTTTCATAAGTTATCCGGTGATATTCAATATATTACGATGATTTAAAAAAGCAAAAATGACTTTTCGGTGGGGTACTGATTTGCACAATAATCAGAAAAATCCCGGAATTCTCTTGGAAAATAAAATTAGTGTTCGTACTTTTGCGAACAACAAAGAAAGATATGATCAACAAGACAACCGAAAACAAGGAGCAAAAGAAGCGGTTAGCCCAGTACGCCAAGGCGCTGGGTCACCCTACCCGTGTGGCGATCATCGACTTTTTGCTTTCACAGGACTCCTGCTTCTTCGGAGATATTCACGAGGTATTCCCGAACGCGAAGGCTACCATCTCACAGCATCTGAAGGAGTTGCGCAACGCGGGACTGATTCACGGCGAAATTGAGGCACCAAAAGTAAGATATTGCATCGATCGGGAGCACTGGGAAGAGGCAAGAGCACTTTTTGGGGAGTTCTTTGCAAGAGAGATCATCAACAACTGCTAAGTAAAGAAATTGCTTAAATCCGACTATTCACCCCCAAAGGAGGTGCCTATTGCCGGATTTATGGCTTTACCATCGCAATTTCTCTTATGGAAAGGCAAAGCCAAAATAACAGGACCACCTGCTGAGCATGTGGGTTTTTAAGTTACACTAAAATTACTTCATCAAATGAAAATTTTAATTCTTTGCACTGGAAATAGTTGTCGCAGCCAAATGGCTCAAGGCTTTCTGCAATCGTTCGACGATCGTCTGACGGTGCTTTCCGCAGGTACGGTACCGGCCGGACAGATCAACCCCATAGCGGTGGAGGTGATGAAGGAGATTGGAATCGATATCAGCGGTAACAGCCCCCACAACGTGTCGGAATATATCGGCGAACCGTGGGACTATGTGATCACCGTCTGCGACGATGCCAACGAGACCTGCCCCGTCTTCCTGGGCAGCGTGAAGAACCGCCTCCACATGGGCTTCGAAGACCCAAGCAAAGCTACTGGAAGCGAAGCGTTTATCCGGAGTGAGTTCTACCGTATCCGCGACCAGATCAGAGAGCGTTTCCACGATTTATACACCCGGGAAATAAAAGAGAAACTATGAAACCGAAGCTGAAAAATGCCGACCGCTACCTCACTATCTGGATCTTGCTGGCCATGGTGGCCGGCGTGGCATCGGGATGGGCATTCCCCGCCATTGCCGGTTTCTGGGATTCACTCTCCGTGGGGACCACCAACCTGCCCCTGGCCATCGGACTGATCGTGATGATGTATCCCCCGCTGGCAAAGGTGAAATATGAGGAACTGGGCGATGTCTTCAAAAACACCAAAATACTGGGCCTCTCGCTGGTGCAGAACTGGATCATCGGACCGGTGCTGATGTTCCTGCTGGCCATCCTCTTCCTCCGCTTTAACCTGGATTACATGTACGGACTGATCCTGATTGGCCTGGCACGATGCATCGCCATGGTGATCGTATGGAACGACCTGGCACATGGCGACAGACAGTATGCCGCCGGACTGGTGGCTTTCAACTCGCTGTTTCAGGTGCTCTTCTTCTCGTTCTATGCCTGGTTCTTTATTGCTGTGCTGCCGGGATGGTTTGGACTGCCGACCAGCAACGCGGTGGCCAATATCACCATGGGCGAGATTGCCAAAAGCGTGATGATTTACCTGGGTATTCCGATGCTGGCTGGATTCCTCACCCGTTATATATCGGTGAAGACAAAGGGGGAAAGCTGGTACAACCGCAAGGTGGTGCCCAAGATCAGCCCGCTCACGCTGATAGCCCTGCTCTTTACCATCTTCGTGATGTTCTCCCTGAAGGGTGAGTATATTGTGATGCTCCCGCTGGATGTGGTGCGCATCGCCATACCCCTGCTGCTCTATTTCGTGATCATGTTCGTTACATCCTTCTTCATGAGCAGGAAGGCAGGTGCCAACTACCCACAGTCCGCCACCCTCTCCTTCACGGCAGCCAGCAACAACTTCGAGCTGGCCATTGCCGTTGCCATTGCCATCTTCGGCATTCACTCGGGAGAGGCCTTTGCAGCCGTGATCGGCCCTCTGGTAGAAGTTCCGGTGATGCTTGCGCTCGTGAATCTGGCATTTTGGTTCCGGAAAAAGTGGTTTACACCGGAAAACATCGCACAGACAAATCGCCGTCAGAAAGGATAGCCGATGGCAAAGTGGAAGGCGAAATCACGCCCGAAATCGGGTTTAAAGAGCGTCCATCGCTCCCCCGCAGGTAAGGCGGGGTTGTGTGCTTTCATACCGCCATCCACCCGGATAAGCAGGAAGTTGAGGTCGAACCGGATACCCAGCCCGTAGGAGACGCCCAGCTCCTTGTAAAAATTATTCCAGGTAAACAAGCCTCCCGGTTGTTCCACATAGTCTTTGATGGTCCATATATTCCCCGCATCCACAAAAGCAGCCACTTCGAACAATCGGGTAAATTTACGACGATACTCCACGCTGAAGTCCATTTTAATGTCACCCACCCTGCGTCCGAAATCATGTCCCGTAGAATCGCGGCTAAAGGTGCCGGGACCGAGCGTGCGTGTACTCCACCCTCTCACGCTGTTGGCGCCTCCGCCAAAGTAGCGTTTCTCAAACGG
>JBDKRY010000245.1:0-11787 GCA_039683155.1 Proteiniphilum sp. | reverse complement strand
AAAAAATAAGTTACCTTTGTGCTTTCATCTGCATGGTTGAAACATTAGACATTACGCAATTACAGCAGCGGGTGGAGAAACACCCCAATTTGGCGGCGGCAGGCTCCCTACTGAAAAACGTGCATGTTTTATCGGTAACCGGTTTGCACGGGTCGTCGCGTGCCATGTTTTCCGTCGGCTTGTTTCACAAGCTGCCTCAAACGTATCTCTATATCTTGAACGATGCCGAAACAGCCGGCTATTTCTATCACGATATCACCCAGATCATCGGGGCTCGGGAGGTGGTTTTTTTTCCGTCGGCCTACAAGCGGGCGGCAAAGTACGGGCAGCTGGATGCCGCCAATGAAGTGCTTCGCACGGAAACATTGAGCCGATTGCAGGGCCGGGAGGAACCGCTGATGATTGTGAGCTATCCCGATGCACTGGTCGAAAAAACCGTTTCCCGGGAGCAGCTCAAAGAACATACCCTCCAGGTTTCGGTGGGAGAACAGGTAGATGCCTCTTTTGTGAGCGAGGTGCTCGACAGCTATGGTTTTCAATACGTGGATTACGTGTATGAACCGGGACAGTATGCCGTGCGGGGCAGTATCCTCGATGTGTTTTCCTTCTCCGCTGAATATCCCTATCGCATCGACTTTTTCGGTGATGAGGTGGAGACCATCCGCAACTTTGATCTGGAAACACAGCTCTCTCAGGAAAAATTCAGTGAAATACGCATCGTTCCCGAGTTTGAGCGCACCGGATTCAAACAGTCGTCGCTCTTCGACGCTCTTCCTGCTGATTCGATCATCGGCATGGAAGATATACGCTGGATAACCAGTCGCGTGGAGTCACTCAATGAGGATGAACTGCATATCGACCTGAAAGATGTGACATTTGTAAAGGCTGATCTGCTATCGAAAGATGATTTCATGCGGGGCATCAAACCATTCAAACAGGTTCGTTTCGACACCCGTATGCTGGATACACCCGATGCAGTCATCGATTTTCACACATCATTGCAGCCACTCTATCACAAGAACTTCGACATGCTGAGCGAATCGCTTCACCGGTTCGAAGACAACGGGTATGCACTCTACATCCTTAGTGACAGTGACAAACAACAGAAACGGCTATCCCATATTTTTGAAGACCGCAACGATTCTGTCGCCTTCACGCCGGTGAATAAAACATTGCACGAAGGATTTTCCGACGCCACCCTGAAGATCTGCTGTTTTACCGATCATCAGATATTCGACCGCTTTCATAAATACAGCCTGAAGTCCGACAGGGCACGATCGGGAAAGATCGCTCTCACGCTCAAAGAGATCAATCAGTTGCAGCCCGGCGACTTTGTGGTGCATATGGATCATGGCATTGGCAAGTTTGCGGGCCTCGTGCGGCTGCGCATCGGTGACAAGGTGCAGGAGGTGATCAAGCTCACTTACCTGAACAACGATGCCGTGTTTGTATCTATTCATGCTTTGCACAAAGTGTCGAAGTACAAAGGCCGGGAGGGTGAGGCACCGCAATTGAATAAGCTGGGTTCCGGGGCATGGGAAAAGGTGAAGGAACGTACCAAGTCGAAAATAAAGGATATCGCCCGCGATCTGATTCAATTGTATGCCCGGCGCCAGCAGGAGAAAGGTTTTGCCTTCTCAAGGGATACCTACCTGCAGACGGAACTGGAGGCTTCATTTATGTATGAAGATACCCCCGATCAGATCAAGGCGACCCGCGATGTGAAGGCCGACATGCAAAGCGGGCAGCCCATGGACCGGCTGATCTGCGGTGATGTGGGCTTCGGCAAAACGGAGATCGCCGTCCGTGCTGCATTCAAGGCGGCGACGGACGGTAAACAGACCGCGGTGCTGGTGCCAACAACGTTACTGGCTACCCAGCATTTCCATACTTTCAGCGACCGCCTGGCCAATTTTCCGGTGAAGGTGGATTATCTGAGTCGCGGTCGCACCCCGAAGGAACAGAAAGAAGTGCTCAACCAGCTGAAAGAGGGTAAAATCGATATCCTGATCGGCACACACCGGCTGGTGGGTAAAGATGTACAGTTCAAAGACCTGGGACTGCTGATCATTGACGAGGAACAGAAATTCGGTGTCTCCACCAAGGAGAAGCTGAAACAGCTCAAGGTTAACGTGGACACACTCACCATGACAGCTACACCCATACCGCGCACGTTGCAGTTTTCACTGATGGGCGCGCGCGACCTCTCCACCATCGGTACGCCTCCTCCCAACCGCTATCCGGTACAGACCGAGGTGCACACCTTCGACATGGAGATCATCCGCGATGCGGTGAACTTCGAGATCAGCCGCAACGGACAGGTCTTCATCGTGAACAACCGTATCCGGAATATCTATGAGCTGGAGGCATTGATCAGGCGTGAAATTCCCGGCATACGTATTGCCGTAGGACATGGACAGATGGATCCGAAGAAGCTGGAAACAGTGATTGCCGATTTTATAAACCAGGAACAGGACGTGCTGATAGCCACCACCATCATTGAGTCGGGCATCGACATGCCCAACGTGAACACCATCATCGTGATTGATGCACAGAACTTCGGGTTGAGCGACCTGCACCAGCTGCGCGGAAGGGTAGGGCGCAGCAACCGCAAAGCGTTCTGTTATCTGCTTGCACCTCCTCTTTACACCCTGAGCACCGATTCCCGGAGACGACTGCAGGCCATCGAAAATTTCGCGGAGCTCGGCAGCGGCATTCATGTAGCCATGCAGGACCTGGATATTCGCGGTGCCGGTAACCTGCTGGGAGCGGAACAGAGCGGATTTATTGCCGACCTGGGCTATGAAACCTACCGGAAGATACTTACAGAGGCCGTACAAGAACTGCGGAAGGAAGAGTTTGCCGACCTTTATAAAGAGCAGGAACAGGAGAAGGCCAACGAGGAGGATTTTGTGAACGATGTCTTGGTAGAGAGTGACCTGGAGCTGATGTTCCCGGTGATGTACATTCCCAATGACGCGGAGCGCGTGGCCATCTACCGCGAACTGGATAACATGGAAACGGAGACGGAGATCCTTGATTTCACCCGGCGACTGGAAGACCGGTTCGGGAAAATACCGGAACAGGGAAGGGAACTGATTCGCATCGTACGGTTGCGCCGGCTCGCCAAATCACTCGGCATTGAGAAGATTGTATTGAAAAACTGTCAGATGACGCTGAACCTGATCTCTGACCCCCAATCACCCTATTATCAATCATCGTCTTTCGACAAGCTGCTCCTCTTCGTCCAGCAGCATGCCCGCCAGTGCCAGCTGCGGGAGGCTGGAAAAAAACGTTCCGTGGTGATCCGTAACATCAATACGGTGGAAACGGCTGTTGCTGTGCTGGAAGAGATGCTCAATAAAGACCCACAACCGACAGATGCGCACCATTGAGACGATAAACCCTTTGTCGCCGTTTATATCACAAAATCAAAGGGACCGCTGAAATCTTTACCGGATCTGATCTTGACATCCACAGAATTGGTTACCAGTGAGTAGGGGATCACACTCCGTGTGAGCCACGCACCCCCCCCGATGGTGGAGTCGTGCCCGATGACCGTGGCGCCGCCGAGGATGGTGGCGTTGGCATAGATAACCACGTTGTCTTCCACGGTGGGGTGACGTTTCACATCCGACAGTTTCTTCTCCACATAGAGTGCTCCCAGGGTAACACCCTGATAGATTTTCACGTTGTCGCCTATCTCCGATGTCTCTCCGATGACGATGCCGGTGCCGTGATCCATGAAACAGTTCTTTCCTATTTTTGCCGCCGGGTGAATATCGATGCCGACCTTCGCGTGGGCATGCTCGGAGAATAACCGGGAGATTAGCGGCAGCCCGAGCTGATGCAGTTCATGGGCAATACGATATACGCAGAGAGCGTAAAATCCCGGATAGGTGATGATCACCTCCTCCAGCGTCTTGGCTGCCGGATCGAATTGCAGATAGCAGGCCGCGTCATTGAACAACCGTTCCTGCAGCGATGGAAACTTTTGGAAAAAAGCCTCCGTCTTTTCATCGGCAGCCTGCCTGTTGTGAAGTTTTTCAATGTTCGCGTGAAGTGTTTCCGCGGCTTTCAGCAACCCATCCTGTATATGCATGGATTCCGGGCAATCGCATATCGGGAACATAAGCGATACCAGTGATTCAATCGTCTCCTCCAGTTCACACTTATTAATGGGAATATTCACAGGGTGAGGATTGAACTGAGCAATCAGTTCGTAGGTCTTGTTGGTCATAAGAGGAAATATTATTTAACACGAGGCTGTTAGAGGGTTATCCGCTAAAAATTGGATGCGTTCAATCAGCTCGTTTCCCAGCGCTTTTTTCTCTTCTATGTGTTTGAGGGTGGTCATGACGAACGGGTTCTTTTCGAAAGCACCCCGCACATATTCAAAATCCATTGCACGGTCCTGAATATTGCCATCGGCACCGAAACCGGTTTTAAAGGAGAGCGAGAATTCTTTTTTGGCATCGCTGTAGATCATCTCATCGAGACTCACCACGCTCTCTTTCCATTTCTCCACAATACGGATCACATCCGCCGCGGTGACCTCATCGGCTTTCAGCTCATAAAACGACTGGATCTTATCCCATGCCCATGTCCACTCATTCAGGTAATAATCCTGATGCAGTTTCTGAAACACCTGATTGATCTCTTTCAACAAGGTGATTTCACCCGATTCAATCTTGCAGAGCAGGTCGTCGATTTCCGATTTGGGAGCAATCAATCCCGAGATATCTACCCATTCCCCTAATCCGGGAGTGGTTCCCGGGTCGAGTCTCTCCCTGATCTCCCGGTTGCTTTTAAAGGGGATGTTTTCCAGTCGCTTGATGATGGAGTTGCCCAGGAATTTATGAATAATAATCTCGTAGAGTTGCAGTCCCCTTTTGAGCGATGAATTGGTGATGATACAGCTCTGGAATGTATAAATCTCCGATGTCTCCCCCGCCGTGGCCTGCAGATTCTTCAGAATCTCTACCCCGGCAAATACTTTCTGGAGGGTGTAGGGACTGAGCAGGTTGAAGTTGATGCAGTCGAGTTTGTCCGGATCTTTCCGTTTGTCTCTTTCGGGCCATTTCTTGGCATCGCGGATGGTTCCCACGCTGCGCAGATTCACGCCGGGAGCCAGTTGGGTACCGTTATCCTTTTCCACCAGATAGGAAAAGGGGAGGTTGGATGTGTCGGAATGCTGGTAGTGACGCCCCAGGATCAGGGAGAAAGCGCCTACCTTGGCAGGCCACAGAACGTAGGAGTTACTGGTCGTCTTGGCGCCCCGTTCGACGATCCCCTGATGTATGGGCCCCAGCTTGTACATATGATTGCTCTGGTTGGATCCTGAGCCGGCATTCATGAAAGAGAACATCCCGGCGATCAACAGCGTGGACTTATGATGGGTCACCGTATAGGGACCGGCAAAGAGCGCGCAGGCTTCGCCGTTTTCACCCTGGCAGTTGCTGAAAAACAGCGAATCGGAGGCAGAGTAGCCGTGATCAATGTGGCATGCGTGTCCCACGAAACAACGCGTGATAAAGGAACCGCCGTCGATGGTGGATCCGGAGGAGACAATAAAATCTTCCGCGATCACGTTCCGCCCGATATACACGGGATCGTATACATTGCTGTTGATGCTCCCGTTTTTCAGTTTCATGGCTCCGGTAATTTTACAGTGGGAGCCTATCCGTACATTCTTGATATACCCCACGTTTACGATCTTACAATGGGGACCGATGGTGCCTCTGTCGGAGGCATGCTTGCTGCAATAAAAGTCGATGATGGACTTCATGCTCTTAATCAGTTCCGGTCGGTGACGGTACAGTGAGTAGATATAGGCAAAGTGCGCCGACAGCTTGTCGTTGATATGCACCTCACGGCCGCCGGTTTCGTTCAGCACGTTTACCTGCACGCCGTTGCCGAAAGTAGTCATGCCGTCTACCAGGATCACATCCACATTCTGGATGAAGCAATCGTCTCCGATTGTGTAGTTGGCAATGTAATTCTGCACGTTCTCAATGACCACATTGTCGCCAATGGTGCAATTGTGAATCACCGCACGGGCGATGCCTGCATGTTTTTTTAAGCCGCCGGCAAGCGCAAATTCCGATTCAAACAGACCGAGCTCTACTTTTCCGGAAAATTGGGTATCCCGCACATAGCGTGGGTTAAAACCATTTTTGACCATCACACCACGCCAATCGGAACAGCTGCATCCGTTATTCACCAGTTGGTTGATTTCGTCCTGTGTCAAGTTTCTTTGTTGCTGCATATGCGATCATTTTTATGGGCTGTTTACATGACTCCTGCCGTTATATAGTCTTTGCAAGAAAACGCCAACTACTGCGTTTTTCTCGTTTTTGAAGCAGTCATTTACGAATAGTAAACTCCTTCGCTTCAAAAACTTCGAAAGCCTTGTATTTGACGCTTTCTTATCAAAAACTGAAAATAACTTAGTTTTCTTTCAGGCACTATATATCTGGGTTAGCGGGTGGCGCTTAACGGAAGATTATTTCTTCTCTCTAAGGGCGGCATAAATAAGACCTTCCAGCTCTTCGGCCAATTCGGGATTGTCCCTGATGGCGATCTTTGCGGCATCGCGACCCTGTCCCAGCCTGGTGTCGTTGTAGCTGTACCACGATCCGCTTTTTTTGATGATATTCAACTCGGAACCTATGTCGATGATCTCGCCTGTGCGGGATATGCCCTCACCATACATAATGTCGAACTCGGCTTTACGGAAAGGGGGAGCGACTTTGTTTTTCACTACCCTCACGCGCGTGGGCTTACCTGTCTGTTCTTCACCCTCTTTGATGGGTGAACCGTTACCCCGGATATCGAGACGAATGGATGCATAAAACTTTAACGCATTGCCTCCGGTGGTGGTCTCGGGATTGCCGAACATGATACCGATCTTTTCGCGCAGCTGGTTGATAAAGATACAGGTGGTGTTGGTCTTGCTGATGGCAGAAGTGAGTTTCCGGAGTGCCTGCGACATTAAACGCGCCTGCAGACCCACGTTGGAGTCTCCCATGTCTCCCTCAATCTCCTTTTTGGGGGTGAGGGCTGCCACCGAGTCGATGACGACGATATCGACGGCTGATGAGCGGATCAACTGTTCTGTAATCTCCAGCGCCTCTTCCCCGCTGCCGGGTTGGGAGATCAGCAACTCGTCGGTGTTGACGCCCAGTTTTTCGGCATAAAAACGGTCGAATGCATGCTCTGCATCAATAAATGCCGCTACACCTCCCGCTTTTTGGGCTTCTGCAATGGCATGGATGGCAAGCGTGGTTTTTCCGGACGACTCCGGACCGTAGATCTCGATGACACGTCCGCGCGGATATCCTCCCACGCCCAGTGCTACATTCAGTCCGATGGAGCCGGTAGAGATGACGGGGATTTCTTCCACCTTCTCGTTGCCCATTTTCATGATAGACCCCTTGCCGTAAGTCTTTTCAATCTTGTCCATCGCAGCCTGCAACGCCTTTAGTTTTTCACTGTTCTTGTTCTCTTTTTCTTCTTCCATAATGTTGATTTTTTTTTGTTTCACAGATATGTTCTTCCCTCACGATCATGCTCCGGTGCGCAGTGAGCGGTCGTTGGCTGCATGCCTGCGCCGTACAACCGGGTATTTTATTGCCAATAGGTAATGCCATTGATTTTTATCTGTTGGAGATTCAGTATCAAAGATAGTAAAAAACCAAAAATTCCGATGCTGTTTCACAAAAAAGTGTGTTCGCCTCAAAAAAGAGCGGATTCGTGCGTACCCCTGTTATGCCAGTTTGTACATCCCTCCGGGGAGCGAGAGAACCACGTTTTTCATTTCCAACTCCAGCAGCGTCATGAACAGTTCTGTCACCGGCATGTTGAGCGCAATGGCGAGGGCATTCACCTGCATGGATCCGGTGGCGTGAAGCGCACTGTATATTTTTTCCTCCTCCGGCGACAGATCCGTAAATAATTCCTGCTGTTTTGGCTCCTTCACCTTACTTTCCACTGCCCATCCCATGTGTACCAGCAAATCATCGGTATGTTGCAGAAGCAGTGCTTTGTTGTCTGATATCAACCGGTTACAGCCCGATGACATCTTGTCGGTAATGCGACCGGGCACTGCAAAGACTTCACGGAAGTATGAATTGGCAATATCCGCCGTGGTGAGTGAGCCTCCCTTATCGCCCGATTCAACCACTACCACCGCATCCGACATGCCGGCGACGATGCGGTTTCGCTTCACAAAATTATGCCCGTCGGGGTTGGTGTGGCTGGGAAACTCGGTGAGCAGGGCTCCTTCCTCCAACATCTCTACGGCTGTCTGACGGTGTATGGCCGGGTAAATCCTGTCCAGTCCGTGTCCAAGCACGGCGACGGTAGACAATCCGTTTTGCAGTGCTGCCCGGTGAGTGTGGATGTCAATACCGTAAGCAAGGCCGCTGATGATCTGGATTTCGGGGAGGCGCACCGCAAGATCGCGGATAAATTCCCGGCAAAACTCCTGACCATATCGCGTTTCATTGCGTGTGCCGACGATGCTGATCACTTTTTCGCGGTTAAAATCGGCATTGCCTTTGGCATAGAGTAGTACCGGTGCATCGATGCATTGCATGAGTCGTTGCGGATACAGTGCGTCGGTGTAAAACAGGAGCTGAAGGTTGTTTTTCATGACGAATTCCAGCTCTTTTTCCGCCCGTCGCAGTACTTCCGGATCGCGGATCTCCTGTATCAACCGTCTCGTGATCCGGGGGATGGATTCCAGCTTGCGTGCATCTTCCTTGAAAATAGCCTCCTCATCGCCAATCACCTCCATCAGATTGCGGGCGTGCATCACACCCACGCCTTTTATTTGCGTGAGGGCTATCCGGTATAAAGATTTGTCGTTCATGATCCGTGCTTTGATGTTAGCGGTCAGCTATCAGCAGTCAGCTATCAGCGGTCAGCTATCAGCAGTCAGCTATCAGCAGTCAGCTATCAGCTATCAGCTATCAGCTATCAGCTCTTTGGGTGAAAGCTTTGTTGGGGCAGCGGCTTTCAGCTTTCAGCGGTCAGCAATCCATTAATGGATGTAGTCCTTGAATGCTTCGTCAAAAACGTCCGGTTTCGACAGTTTGCCATTCACCAGATTCACTACTTCTATCTTTGCTTTTACACAGGTTGCGTTATCCGACAGCCGGATGATTTCCTGGTGGAAGATATATTTCACACCCACTCTTTCCAGACGCGTGACGGTACATTGAAAGGTATCCATTCCTACCAGCGGTACTTTGTATCGGATCTCCACCTTTGCAACTACCGCATCGATACCCTCAAGGTGCAGTTTGTGGAAATTCAATCCCACCTTCTCCAAAAACTCATGGCGTGTTACCTCGAAATAATGCTGATAGTGGGCATTGTTCACATGTCCCTGTATATCGCACTCATAATCACGTACCTTTAGCGTATGTTCAAAAAGAGGTTCAGCCATGCATTCTTCTTTTTTTTCTGATTTCATTTTATATTTTTCAGCCATTCCCGTGCATTGGCGAATGCTTCCATCCAGGGTGTTACCTCATGCTTCCGGTACGCAAACGGATAGTAAGCATTCTGCCAGGGGAAGATGTTCCGCTCCAGGTGGGGCATCATGGCCAGGTGGCGACCGTTGTCTGAGCAGACGGCGGCAGTGGCATAGTCGGATCCGTTGGGGTTGCCGGGGTACTCGTCATACACATATTTAGCCGCAATATTGTAGGTCGATTCCTCCTCCGGCAGAACGAAGCGACCTTCGCCGTGGGCAACCCAGATGCCCAGTTTGGTGCCCTCGAGCGAGCGGAACAGCACCGACTCATTCTTTGGAATCTCCACACTCACGAATGTCGACTCAAACTTATGTGACAGATTATGCGCCATCCTGGGATGTTTTTCACCCATTTCAGGGTAGATAAGGCCCAGTTCCATTAGCAGCTGGCAGCCGTTGCAGATGCCCAGACTCAGTGTGTCTTCGCGGGCAAAATAGTTTTCGAGCGCCGTTTTTGCCTTCTCGTTATAGCGGAAGCCGCCGGCCCATCCCTTGGCGGAGCCCAGCACATCGGAGTTGGAGAAGCCGCCGCAGAAGACGGCAAACTGCACATCCTCCAGCGTCTCGCGGCCCGAGGTGAGGTCGGTCATGTGCACATCCTTCACATCAAAGCCCGCCAGATAAAGGGCATATGCCATTTCACGCTCACCGTTGGTTCCCTTTTCACGGATGATCGCCGCGGTGAGCCCTGTCCGCTCTTTACGGTCAGGATTCAGTCCCAGATCTTCCATCCTGCCGGTAAATGAAGGTTTGAAGTCGAACAGGAGTGGTTGCTGCTTGTAGTTCGCGAAACGTGCTGAAGCACATGTTTCGCCACACTGTTTCCTGTCGAGCAGGGAGGATGTCTTGTACCACACATCGCGCAGATGATCGATATCAAACTCCCGGAGGAATTGCTCCCGGGCGATGATCAGCTTGCGTTCCTCAATGGGGCGGGCTACAATGGCAAATCCCACACCGTAATCATCCAGTATCTTTTCCACCAGCCGGTGATGTTTTACCTGAATAAGCACTCCCGGGTTCTCCGAGAAGAGTATTTTGATCAGGTCGGTATGTCGGATCTTGTCGAGATGAGCTTCCAGTCCTCCCTGCGGGTTGGCAAAACACATCTCCAGCATGGCGGTGATCATTCCGCCGGCGGAGATGTCGTGTCCGGCGAGGATCAATCCGCGGCTGGTGAGCTCCTGCACGGCAGCAAAGGCATTCTTGAAATATTCGGCATCGGTCACCGTTGGCGCTTCGTCGCCCACCTTACCCAGTGTCTGGGCAAATGCCGATCCCCCCAGTTTAAAGGTGTCGAACGAGAAATCGATATAATAGAGGTAGGTGCCTTTGATGTATGCCAGTACGGGTGATATGATTCTGCGGATATTCTGTACCTCTGCGGCGGCAGAAATGATCACTGTGCCGGGAGAGAATACCTGGTCGTCTCCATATTTTTGCGTCATGGAAAGTGAATCCGTTCCGGTAGGGATGTTGATGCCCAGCTCACCGGCGAACTCGGAACAGGCTTCCACCGCCCTGTAGAGGCGGGCATCCTCGCCAGGGTTGCGGCAGGGCCACATCCAGTTGGCGCTGAGCGATACACTCTGCAACCCATTTACCAGCGGCGCGAAGACAATATTGGTCAGTGCTTCGGAAATGGCCATCACCGACCCGGCGGCCGGATCAGTCATCGCCACCTGCGGTGCATGTCCCAGTGAGGTGGCCATGCCTGCAAATCCCCGGTAGTCGAGGGCGATGGCGCCGCAGTCGCTCAGCGGCAGCTGTATCTCTCCCTGGCACTGCTGGCGGGCTATCTTTCCGGTCACCGACCGGTCCACCTTGTTGGTGAGCCAGTCTTTGCAGGCTACCGCCTCCAGTGTCAGTACGTTTTCGATATAGGTTCCCAGCTGTTCCGGGTCGTAATCCGGAGCGGTGTATGTTTCTTCTGTGGTGCTGTCTTCCAGGATGGTTACCGGCGGTTTACCGAAGAAATCGTCCAGCTCCATATCGATGGGGTTGACACCGTCGTTGCCGCGGAAGGTAAACCTCCTGTCGCCGGTGGTTTCGCCCACCACATACATCGGTGCGCGTTCGCGCGAGGCAATCCGTGCAATCCGTGCAATGTCCTGTTGTTCCACCAGCAGTCCCATGCGCTCCTGGCTCTCGTTGCCGATGATCTCCTTCGCGGAGAGTGTCTTGTCGCCCACTGGCAGCTTGCCGATGTCGATCACCCCGCCGGTTTGTTCCACCAGCTCGGA
>JBDKRY010000244.1:0-2952 GCA_039683155.1 Proteiniphilum sp. | reverse complement strand
CTGGTTCCGGTCGGTATCGCTGTGGATGTTTGCAATAACATTTTTGGCGCTGTAAGTACCGTCGTAATTCAAATCCTGATAAGGATAACCCCGGTAGATCATCGATTCAATGCTTCCGTCAGCAGTAACCGTAACCCCACTGCCTTTCAGGATGGACACTTTTACGTTGCTGCTCAGGGTAGTATTGCCAACGCCCGGCCCTTCTCCGATAATGTTGGCCACCTGCATATTGTCGGCGTACACAGGTCCCTCGAACTCCATATGCTGAAATTTGTTTCTGAGCCGCCCGGTACCATTCAGAGAGACAGTCCCCTGTTCGGTATCTATTATGCCGTCGTACCGGAAATTGGTCAGCTTTCCCCGTGCCTGCAACTGTAAATCAAAGTCACCCAGGTTCCGCAGTTGCACCGGCGATGAATAATTGATCGCACCTATCCGTATGAAGTCCTGCAAATCCTCCTGTGAAACACGCAACTGCCGTATATTTGCTTCCAAATCGCTGTTGTTGAAATTACTGTAATCGAATATCTTTCCGGAAATGTCAAACTTTGTATCGTCACCGTATTGCAGCGTGAAGCTGGTCAGCGTTATTTGCGGCAATTGTCCCTCTGCTTCTGTAGCAAAAGAGATGGGTTTGTGCAAATGCGTGAATCGCGATGAAAAGATGGCGATATCTCCCGGGTCTATCACCTCGCTGCCGGTCTTCAGAAAAACCTCCTTCGTTGCTCTGTCGTAGCGGGCATTGTCGACCCGGATCTCAGACCGGTTCAGGGAGACCACCAATTTATCACTCGAGATGACAGATCCTTTGGCTACCGCACGGGCTTTTAAATTGTACAGCGTGAGTCCGGCATTTTTTTCCCAAAAACTCAGCAGTCTCACATCGGCCTGCAAATCCTCCATATTCAAAAAATCTGCTTTCCCTTTGAAGTTGAGATTGTGCACATCGAGGTGCGACAGGTTAAACTGACCGGGTGTTCGCGGAACGGAAAGAATGTTGTATCGCAGCCGTCCGCTCTTCAGCATCACATCGTTCGCCGTGATGCGCCAGGGTTTTTTCTCCTTTTTGACCACCGTGGTATCCTCTTCTTTGGCGAAAGCATCGATCAGAAATTGAAAGTTAAACGGATCACCGGGAGAAGCCCGTTGCACATCGATCAAAAAGTTTTCCAGGCTCACCTTCTCCACGGTCACTTTATTCCGGAGCAGATCCATGGCATGGATGCGTACAGACAACTTCCCGATGTAGGCCAGCGTATCCTGCTGCTGATCTTCCACACAGAGTCCGCTGAGACCCACGGTATTGAAGAGACGGAAGCGAATGCCCTCAAGCGAGACTTCGGTTCCCATGACCGGTCTAAACTTTTCCAGGGCAATGTCCGCAGCTCCCTTTTGCACAGCGGGGATGCTAAATATCATGAGAAGTATCATATTTAACAATATGATACCACCAATAATGATTGCGAATATGCGGACAATTTTTGCGACCAAATCAATCGAAATTAAATTCGCGAATGATAATGATTTTCAACGATGCAATATTACAAAAAAAGGAGGAAAGGCTTTGGCATAGAAAGGTTTTTAACCAAAAAATAAGGTTATTTGGCCTTTTTCCACAATAAGGAACTGTCGCCGTAACTCAGGAACCGGTAATGGTGGTGCAGTGCATAATCGTATATTTTTTGCCAGTCGTCGCCCACAAAGGCAGCGATGAGTAACAGCAATGTACTCTGGGGTTGATGAAAATTGGTGATGATTGCATCGGCATAATGAAAGTGATACCCCGGCACGATGATGATCTGCGTAGCAGTCATCAGCCGGTCCAGCCGATGGCGGTCGAGGTAGTTGAGGATGCTTTCCATGGCTTGTCTGGAAGAGATATCGTCAGCCTTATCGTACGGTTCCCACTGACCCACCGTCAGTTCCTGCAAAGATGCCTCCGGATGGAAATACAGTTTCCTTCCGATATAGTACAGGCTCTCCACGGTCCGCAGGGAAGTGGTCCCCACCGCAATGAGCTTCCCGTCATTCTTCAGCAGTGTTTCCACGGTCTCCCGTTGTACCGAGATAAACTCGGTATGCATTTCATGGCCGGCGATGGTATCCGACTTCACCGGTCTGAATGTTCCGGCACCCACGTGCAGTGTCACTTCGGCAGTTTGTATCCCCTTTTCGCGGAGCTGTTCCATGACGCCGGGCGTGAAATGAAGCCCTGCCGTGGGTGCAGCCACAGACCCCTCAACGCGTGCGTAGACGGTTTGGTAGGTTTCATTGTCTTTCTCCTCCGACGGACGGTTGAGATAAGGAGGGATGGGTAATTTCCCGGCGATCTCCAGCAGCTCCGAAAAGGTAAATTCAGGAAGATTCCATGAAAAACGGACGATTGTCTCATCACCCGAGGTGGTCTTCTTCTCAGCCTTTAAGGTAACCACATCGTCCTCCACAGGAATATCCATGAACAGCGGTTCCTCCTTCCATCGTTTGGCATTGCCGATCATGCAGCGCCAGGAGCATTGGGCCCGCTGCTGAAAGCTCAGGACATAGTCGGCGGGATCATGCGGCGAGAGACAGAATATTTCGATCTGCGCACCGGTTTGCTTGTGAAACAACAAACGGGCATGGATCACCCGGGTGTTGTTGAAAAGAAGCAGACTCTCTGTGGGAAGCAACGCCGGCAATTCCGTGAAGGTGTAAGAAGATATCTGTGCATCTTTGTATTGTAACAGCTGCGACATGTCCCGCTGAGGCAGAGGATATTTGGCTATTTTTTCTTCGGGGAGCGGATAGTTAAACCGGGATATTTGCAATTGGCGGATGTCGTCCTTTTTCATACGATAATATTTTATTCTTTTACATTAAGGTCGTATGGAACTATTCCGTTAAGCAATGAGCAGAAGCCAAGCTTGTTTGGATTATGCCATTGCGAGGAATAGTCTAACTTTAGTGAACTCG
>JBDKRY010000243.1:0-5600 GCA_039683155.1 Proteiniphilum sp. | reverse complement strand
AACTTCAAAAGCATCGGGTCTTCTGCTCCATCCGGGAGGAATCCCACTACCATGTCCACCTTGTCGCGCACATCGTTCATCACCTCATCCATGTTGATGCCGTACTCGAACTCCAGCATGATTACCGACACCCCATCGCGCGATTCCGAGGTAATCTCATTCAGATTCTCGGTGGTATTCAACGCATCTTCCAGCGGACGGGTAACGTTGGTCTCCACATCTTCAGCTCCCGCACCCGGATAAGTGGTGATCACCGACACCATATTCACTTCGATATCCGGTAAAAGATCGATGGGGAGCTGTATATAAAACATGATCCCGATCAACACGACCCCGATAAATATCAATGCTGTTCCCACGGGGTTTTTCACCGCGGTTTCATATATCTTCATAAAGCAATAATTTAAATCGATTTCACTCTACCACCTCTACTTCGGTTCCGTCGATCAGTCCTCTGTTTCCCTCGACAATCACCCGGTCACCATCATTCAGCCCAGAAACAATCTCATATTTGTCGTTGATTCTGACACCCAGCTGAACCAGGGTATAAAAGGCAACACCATCTTTCACCACAAATACGTACCGGTCGTTGGAACCAACCTGTTTCAGTACGGCTTTGTCGGATAACAACGGACGTTCGCGGTTGCCGAAGTTCATTTTTACGCGGGCAAACATTCCCGGTCGCAGACGCAAGTCAGCATTGGGCACGGTGATTTCCACCGGGAAGGTATGTGAAACCGGATCGATGGTGGGATAAATAATCGACACCTTTCCGGAGAACGTTTCACTCCCCAGCGCGTCGGCCTGCACCTCCACCGGCATACCCTTCACCACACGGCTCCAATAGGTCTCCGACACGTTCACCATCACCTTTACCGGGTTGATGTTCTCAATGGTAAGGATGGGCAATTGCATCGCCACATCACCCGGATCATAGTTGCGGGCAGTCACCACACCACTAACGGGGCTCACCAGGGTGGTGTTCTCCTCCAGGTTCTTCAGCGCCGTCTCAGCCACCTCCAACTGGGTACGTGCCTGGTCGAGCTGCTGCCGGGAGATGCCGCCCACGGCAAACAACTCCTCATAACGTTCAAAGTCTCTCCGCAAGGTAGCCACCTGTGTCTGCTGCTGTTCAAAGCGGGCATCATCCATGGTTGCGACAGCCTCTCCGCGGCGTACCGTGGAGCTGACATCTACAAAAATATCGCGGATACGACCTCCCGTGGCGGGTGCTATGTTGTTCACCTGATTGGCTTCCACCGATGCGGTGAAGGTTGAGATCTGATCCACCGGCACCATCTGCACGGTCTCCACCCTGACATTTTTCTTCTGCGATGTCTCACTGTCGGTTTGATCCGAAGTTCCTTGTCCGGCACAGGAGGCAAGCAATGCCACTGCCAGGAGAGGTACAAAATGTATTAAGCTGTACTTTTTCATCTGATTATATATATGTTATCTGTTTTACTTATTTGTTTGTTCATTCACTCACCTGAATCGGATTGATGTCATAACCCAGCACCTTCTCCAGATCGGCCTTTGCCGACAGGTAATCGTAGATGGCGTTGCGGTACTGCAGCTCGGCATTGATCACCGCCAGCGCCGCTGCATTTACATCGAGGATGGTACCCATGCCGGTCTCGTAGCGCTTCTGGGCAATCTCTTGTCCTTTACGGGCTTGTGCCACCGACGACTCAGCAGCCACCACCTGCTCAATATTTTTGTTTATCAGGTTGTAGTTGTTGCGGATGGAGAGCTTAAGACCCCGTTCCAGCTCCTTGCGCTGCTCCTCCATCTGAAAGAGCTGCAGCTCAGCCTGCTTCACGCCGTTGTAACGCTGTCCCCCGTTGAAGAGAGGGATCCGTAGCGTGAAACCGAGCATTGAATAGGGGTCCCAGCGATAATCACGGAACTTGAAATCGTTGTTCTGGCTAACGTAGTTCCAGTTAAAGCTGGTCACCAGTGTAGGGGAAAACTGCAGCTTCTGCATCTCATAGGCGTTCTTTGCCTGCTCCGACTGCAGTTCAAACTGACGAATGTCGCTGTTGTTGACCAACGAGGTGTCGGCAGGGATAATCATATCGAACATCGATGCGTGATAATCCTCCAGCGACCCCACCACCTTCAGCGGTGCATCACTATCCATCCCCATCAGCATCTTGAGCTGCAGGTCGGCAATCTTCATCATGTTCTCCGCCTGCAGGATGCTCGGGATAAGACTCTTCAGCCGTACATCGGCAGTGATCACATCATACTCGGCCACCACTCCCTGGTTGTAGCGGTTACGAATATTCTCCAGGTTGAGCGAATCGGTCTCGTAAGTCTTGCGGAACATCAAATAGCTATCCTGTGCCAGCAGGAGACTGTAGAATGCCTTTTTCACCTGGTTCACCAGGTCGATGCGGGAAGCACGTGCCCTCTCCATGGCAAGGCGGATATCCACCTCACTCATCTGGATGTTCTTCCAGAGAGAAGGCATCACGAGTGGCATGCTCACATTCAACCCGCCTGTCCAAACGTTGAACCGGCCCATCTGGATTCCCTCTCCCGATGTTTCCGGATCAGGCATCATCACCTTATTCAGCACCTCCAGCACCTGCAGCTCATCCGAAGTAAATTCAGAGGGGTCGATATCGCCGCCAAAGCCTAACCCTTCGTCAAAATAGACCGTCTGCCGCTCGATGGCCCGCTGGTACTGCCCGATCAGGTCTAACTGAGGCAGCAACGCACCATAGGCCGATTTTTTGGCATACTCTTTTTTGGTGATCTCCATGTCGGCCACCTTCACCGTGGGATTTTCGCTCAGGGCGATCTTCAGTGCCGTCTCCAGGTCAATGGAGAGGGTGTCGGCCGACTGTGCCTGGAGGCCGGGGATGCCGGCTGCAGCCATCAGCAGTGCAACCAACAGCAATCGAATTGAATTCATCTGATTCATTTTCACACTTTTCATCATTATTTAGTTTTCTGTTTTCTTTTCCTGATTGGCCAGATATTCGTCGATGATCCGGATCCCCTTCTCTGTGGATATCCCCCTGATGAAGTTAATCATCATGGTGAAGAACAGCTCCCGGTATGAGAAGGGAGGCTGTTCCATGTGAGAGGCACGGATATAGTATAGGTGCTATCCTCCAGCAGGAATGCGGTTACCTCCACATTCAGATTCCTGTAGATATATCCCTGTTCGATGCCTTTACGGAGGAAATCACGCAGAAATGCATTGTTTCGGTTTACCTCCTCCTGTATCAGTTTTGCGGCGCAGGGATAGTACTTGTTTATATCCTCAAAGAACTTCACATTGATCACCGGCAGGTTCTGTTGCGCTTCAATGATTTTGAGGAACACCTCAATCACATTGTACTTATTACAGAGGTAGGCGGAAAAATAGGCATAGCGATCGGCCCACGTTTTTTTCAGGAACGAGATCAGCAGATCCTCCTTATCCCGAAAAGTTTCATAGATGGTTCGTTTCGAGATGCCCAGTGATGTAGCAATCTCATCCATCGAACTATTCCTGACACCCTGCCGGATAAAAAAATTCCCTGCTTTTTCTATAATTCTGTCTCGCAATACCATTGATAACCCTGTTAAAGAACGCACAAAAGTACTTCAGAAAACCCGAAAACGCAAATCGGTTTTCCCGGTTTTAACAAAGTTTACAGCCCACCTGCCGGTGGTCTCACAAATTACCCCCTATTACGCATTCCCTTCAAGGAGATGTCCCCCCATCCCCATCGAGAATACCGTTGGCTTTTTACTGAGTACCTTTGGGACAATGCAAAGTAATATAAAAACTGTACAGGTCGTAAGAAATGCAACCCTGAAACGATAATTATGATTGCTGAAGTATAAAAAAACAAGGACGAGCCTACAGCGGCATCATCATCAATTTATTGGTTAAAAAAAGGAAGAGAAACAGGACAATCATCTGTTTTCATATACCAATACTTAAATTCGGCGCTTCGGGCACGGCTCACAATGATTCTTTCAGGGGATGGGACAGACAGATTGACGGAAAATTTCCCGTCAAACCACAACGACAAGTCGGTAACAGCCCGATGTGAAATAATGAATTGCCGGTTTGCCCTGAAAAACAGATCGGGATCCAGTTGTTTCAAAAAATCATCCAGCGAAACATCCATGGTATAATTGCGTGTATTGAAACAAGTGATCTCCGCCTTTTTATTTCTGGAGTAGACATAGGCTATTTCATCCGATGAAACAGGTATCAATTTATCTTTAACCGGAATAAGGAAACTTTTTCTGCGTGTTTTGTTCACCTGATTGATATTTTGCATGAGCTGCGCAATCAATTCCGAGTTATGATTGATAGAGGGGAAATTTTTCAGTTTGTCCAGTGCTTTTTCAAGACTTTTTTTGCCAATCGGCTTGAGCAGATAATCGATGCTGTTCACTTCGAACGCCTTCAGTGCATATTGGTCATACGCCGTGATAAAGATGATGGGGCAACGAATATCGATACTTCTGAAAATAGAAAAAGAATTTCCATCGGCAAGGTGAATATCCATAAAAACCACATCAGGCATATCATTTGTTGAAAACCATGCGATGCTTTCATCCACATTTTGCAGAATGGCGATCACGTGGATGTTTTCATCAATCGATTTTAAAAGTCTTTCAAGACTTTGTGCGGCGGCAAATTCATCTTCTACTATTACAGCTTTCATAGAAATATTTTATCAATATTGTGAAACTTATCGCTATACTTCTCTAAATTTTTTATCAGGGGGATCTCTACCCTAAAGATCGAGTTGTCAGCTTGTATGTTGATATTTTTTCTGAACATTAACCAATAGCGCTCATTCAGATTTGACAACCCCAACCCGTTCCCATCTCTTACATCCTGTCGTGGCTGGAGATTATTCTCCACAATAATAGCCTCATCGTCAGTCGATTTAATGACTAAATTCAGTGGCTTTTGCAGGCTGGCTATATTGTGTTTTACGGCATTTTCCACCAATGTCTGTATGGCAAAAGGCAGAATATAATAATCCCGATGGTTATCCGGAATCTGGATGTTGACCGAAAGAGCATCTCCGTAGCGAATCTTCATCAGATAAATATAAGATTCGGCAAATTCCAGTTCTTCGGAAAGTGTCACTACGGACTCTTCCTGGATGGTATATCGAAACACGGATGAGAGCTGTATCAGGTATTCATGGGCACGCTCATCGTCATAACCGATTAATCCGTTGAGTGAGTTGAGCGAGTTAAAAAGAAAATGGGGATCGGCCTGATTTTTAAGTGCATTGTACCGGTTTTTAAAATTTTCAATGGTGAGATTCTTGTTTTCTTCAATCCGCTCTTGATTCTTAATGATCAGATAGATTAAATTGGTCACAAAAACAGAGGTGATGAAAAGAATCAAATCCTTGATAAACCGAATAATGGAATACTGGTATACCGTCAGCTCTCCCTTGAACCAAATTCCCAGCAGTTGCGAGATCATGGTGCTGATTCCCCCCACAAAAAGGAACAAAACGAAAAACGAAAACCATGCCTTTTTTTTATTGAGAGAAAAACGCGTAAGTATCCAAAATTCAATTCGAAAAAAGAGATAGAGTAAAAACGTATTTACCAAAAAA
>JBDKRY010000242.1:0-5025 GCA_039683155.1 Proteiniphilum sp. | reverse complement strand
GGAGGGGAATCGCCCGCATATTGCAAGGGATTGCAGGAGGCTGGTTTTACAGTGTTGAAATCGTTTGGAATAGAGACGGATAAACCTTTTCCTTCTGCAGAGGTACAGCGTTATCAGGATTGCTGCGACTATTTCCTTTTCGATGCGAAGAGCCCGAAACATGGCGGTTCGGGAAAGAAATATGACTGGGAGGTGCTCGCCGGTTACCAAGGTGAGATCCCTTTTCTGTTAAGTGGCGGTATTTCTACCGTAGATGTGGAACGAATTAAAGCTTTTTCTCATCCAAAATTAATGGGAATAGATGTGAACAGCGGATTCGAAATTTCTTCCGCCTATAAAGATATCGCATTATTAAAAACATTTATAAGTAAAATCAGATCATGAACAGAATTGATCAACTATTTCAGGAGAAAGAAAAGAATATTTTATCGGTCTACTTTACTGCAGGATATCCGCAACTAAACGATACCGTGAAGGTGATGCAGGCGCTGGAGAAGCAGGGAGTGGATATGCTTGAAATTGGCGTACCCTTCAGTGATCCCATGGCCGACGGTCCGGTAATACAGGCATCGGGAGCGCAGGCATTGCGTAACGGCATGAGCGTAAAAACGTTATTTTCACAATTGGCCGATGTGCGACAGTCGGTCTCTATCCCGCTGGTAATCATGGGATATCTGAACCCGATTATTCAGTTCGGATTTGAAAATTATTGCCAGGCTGCCGTAAAATGTGGTATTGACGGACTGATCATCCCCGTCTTGCCCTTTGCCGAATATGTGGAATCCTATAAACCTATTGCCGATCGATATGGACTGCATGTTATCATGCTCATTACGCCCGAAACTTCGGAGGAGCGTATCCGGCTCATCGACGAGCATACTTCCGGATTCATTTATATGGTTTCATCGGCATCGGTCACGGGAGCAAAAAAAACGTTCAGCGACGCCAACCTGGCCTATTTCCGCAGCGTAAATGCCATGCAGTTGAAAAACCCCCGGCTCATCGGGTTTGGCATCTCCAACAGGGAAACCTTTGATGCTGCCTGTCACGAAGCATCGGGCGCCATCATCGGCAGCAAATTCATTTCGTTGCTCAGCAGTGAACCTACGATTGAGGAGGCTGCAAAAAAATTAATCGAAGCGATCAGTTAACACGGAGGAGACCCGGGTCATCATTTATTGTTTGTTGCGGAGTAAGCTTTCTTTTGAAAAAAATCACGTACATTTGCAGATCGTTTGTGCTGAATCCGTAAAACAGACCTCATTTTCAATGCCTTTACCATCACACATTGGTGAAACAGCCTCCCTGGTGACGGCTGTTTGCTGGACGCTGAGTGCCATCTTCTTCGAGAAAGCCGGGCGACGGGTAGGGTCGCTATCGGTAAATATCATCCGTATTTTTATGGGGATCATCTTCCTGGGAATTACCACGCTGTTTACACGCGGCATGTTTTTCCCGATGGATGCCACCGCCTATAACTGGTTTTGGTTGGGCGTTTCGGGGATAGTCGGTTTTTTTCTGGGCGATCTCTTTCTGTTCAAATCCTATACCATCATCGGTTCACGTACTTCCCAACTGGTCATGAGCCTGGCACCGATGATCACGGCAGTGATCGGATGGTTTTTTTTGCACGAGATCCTTTCGCCCAAAAGCATCCTGGGCATCGTGGTGAGTGTGGCGGGGATCATGATGGCCGTTGCCGGAAAAGGACTGAAACTGAATGTGCCGCTGCGTGGATTTCTCTATGCCTTGGGCGGAGCTTTGGGACAGGCAGTAGGATTGATCCTCAGCAAAAAGGGAATGGGCGACTATGATGCGGTGGCCGCTACCCAGATTCGTGCCATCTTCGGGTTTGTCGCTTTTGTCTTGCTGGTAACCCTTATGCGCAGATGGAAGCGGGTCTTTCTGGCTGCCGGTGACAAAGAAGGGATGAAAGGGATCACCGTGGGTGCCGTTTTCGGACCTTTCATCGGTGTAGCCTTATCCCTTTATGCGGTGCAACATACCGAGACCGGTATCGCCTCTACTTTAATGGCGTTAGTGCCAATTTTCATCATTGTGCCCACCGCCATCATGTTCAAAGAGAAGATCACTGCCCGTCAGGTGATCGGGGCGGTGATCAGTATCGCGGGAGCAAGCATCTTCTTTTTATGAAATGAGCATGAACCTGCTTTGTACACGAGAGTATCATTCCGGCAGCTTCCCTACGACACGTCGACCCTTCTTCTCGCCTCACTGCTTTGAAACGCCAGTTCAATGATTCGCATTACGTTACGTGCCTCCTCCGGCTTCACCGCCAACTCGGCCTTGCCGTTGATGGTGTCGCGTAGATTGATGAAGTAGTCGCGGTAATCGCCCGGTTCACTTTCCAGCTTCCCTTTTATTTTCACCCCTTTATACTCAGCGTCGATGCTTCCCCAAATGCTTTCGGGCTCCCGTCCCCAGTCCTTTCCTTGTGGGATGGCACCGCCATCCACGGTGGCTTCCTGCACATCAAGTCCATATTTCACAAAGGAACCGTTTGTGCCGTGGAGCATAAAGGTTGGTCCCGGAATACGGCAAATCATACCTGACTTCAGTGTGGCCGTGAAGGAAGGGTAGTGGAGGCGCACGTCGAAATGGTCGTCGGCCTTTGCCCAGGCACGCTGTGAATTTATTTCGGCCGTTACGGTTGTGGGCAACCCGAAAAACCATAATGCCTGGTCAATCAGATGGGAGCCCAAATCGTAAAATATGCCCGATCCGGGGAGTGGCTGTTCGCGCCAGGCACCATTTGGACGGGGTTCGGTACGATACCGGTCGAAATGAGACTCATAGTCCACAATTTCACCCAGCAGGCCGCTGTCAAGCAGTTTCCTCACCGTGCGGGTATCGCTCGTAAAGCGACGGTTGTGATAAACGGTGAGGATCTTCTGTTGTCTTTTGGCAATTGCAATCAGTTCGTCTGCTTCGGCTACATTCACGGTGAAAGGTTTTTCCACCACCACGTGCTTGCCGGCTAACAGCGCTTCGCGTGCCCAGCGGAAGTGATCGGTGTTGGGTGAGGTAACGATCACCAGATCGATCTCCGGATCGTCGATGATGTTCTTGCCGTCGGGAACAATTGCCGTAACCGGATAACGCTCTTCAATGAGCGCGATACTTTCTGCTTTTGAGGTGCTGATCTTTGAAAGATCATATCCCTCCACCACATCAATGAATGGTGCGTGGAAAACACGACCGGAAAGTCCGTAACCGATAATGCCTGTGCGAATGTTTGTTGACATAGATTATCTTTTTTAGGTTATTCATTTATTTGTAAGTGTTCAAAAGTACATGAAAATCGAAGTATTTCCAAGCGCATGCAATGAAAACATTTTTGCACGGATGAAAGATCGGAAAATTTTATGAAAGGAGATATCAATGATGAAGGCTTTATCTCTCAGCCAGAAATTCCGCCAGCCGATGCGTAGCCAAAGCACGGTGGCTTATTTGATTCTTCACGTCGTCGCCCAGTTCAGCAAAGGTCTGATTGTAACCCTGCGGCACAAAAACAGGGTCGTACCCGAATCCGCTCCCGCCCCTTTTTTCATCGATAATTATCCCTTTGATTACTCCCTCAAAAAGATGCTCTTCGCCATTGATCACAAGCGCTATCACGGTGCGGAACCGGGCATGTCGGTTTTCAACACCCTGCAATTCGGAAAGCAGTTTATGCATGTTGTCCTCAGGGTTACATCCTTCACCGGCATAACGCGAAGAGTAGACGCCGGGTGCACCATCAAGAGCCTCCACTTCCAACCCCGTATCATCGGCAAAACAGTCGTGACCATATTTCTCTTTCACATATCTCGCCTTGAGGAGTGCATTCTCCTCCAGCGTTGCGCCCGTCTCTTCGATTTCATCTGCACAATGGATATCGGAAAGACTGAGGATGTGTAATGTATCTTTTGTAATTTTCCGGATTTCTTCGAGTTTGTGCTTGTTATTTGTGGCAAAAACGATTTCTCTCATCTGACGATTGATTATAATTGGCATGACTTTACCCTCAGAGGTACTGTCATTTCTTTTGTTTGATTCGTTCCTGTTCGCTGATATTTTGTTCTCTTTCTTTTTCCCGCTGCCTGAGCGCTTCCTCCCGCCTGCGTGCTCTCTCCTTCAACTCCTGCTCCCTTTGCCGGATCTTCTGCTGCCGTACCCGTTCACGCTCTTTCAACGATTCCTTCCTGCTTTTACCTGACCCACGCTCCTGATGCTGTTGCAATGCATCAGCTGCTTTGCGTTCAAGCTCCCTTTGCAGTTCTTCCGGAGTAATTCGTCGTTCGCCTGCAACGGGCTGTGGGTGAATGGTTTCTCGTTGCAGTTGCGGTGCAGCGACCGGTGGCGTATCCAAAGATACAATCTTTTTTTGTTTTTGCCCAACAGATGCATCATTCTCCGGAGCCGTAGCAGTCGCTGAGGGTTGAATCTTCCCCGGGTCAAGCCCGTAATGCTGCGTGAAGAATTCGTTATATGCTTCCGTCGTTCCGCGGGTTTGCAGCTGGAGGAGGTTCTCTTCTGAAATGAGGATAGGTTCCAATTCTCCGGTCAGGCTTTCCATGAACAGGGAATCCGATTGCAACATTTGCAAATAGCGTGTGGCATCATCAAAGGAAGGAAAGGGCTGTATGCAGAGTGCTTCCGCATCAGGGAGGGTGAGGTAGGAGAAATCGAAGATGTGAAGCCTGAATCGGGAGAAATTAAAGTTTGCCGTGGAGAAAAGGAGCCTGTTTTTATCGGTGTTGCGGGATGAGAAAGTGAGGAGGAGCCTGTGAGGAACGCTCCGGTCTGCACTGAATAATAAATCCTTACCCCGTTTCTCTTGCGTGTCGCGGATGCCCGATGAAAACAGACCCCACTGATTGTTCAGAGAGTCCTTCTTTGCCAGCGTTTTTCCCTGCGACAGTCCTTCCATTATGCTTTGTGCCAGCGGTGCAGCATCAGCTTCGGGGAATCTTTCCAGCAGCTCGCTGAGCAAACGCCCTGTTTCTGCCGCATTGCCGGTAA
>JBDKRY010000241.1:0-15636 GCA_039683155.1 Proteiniphilum sp. | reverse complement strand
GGTACGAAGTGAAATTCAATCTCGATGAAAAAGGAAAGCCGCTGGGTGTTTATTTCAAGGAATCGAAAGAGGCCAATCACCTGATTGAGGAGTTTATGCTTCTGGCCAATAAGGCGGTAGCCGAAGCCATCGGAAAAGTGCCCAAAGGAAAGAAAGCCAGGGCGTTTGTCTCTCGGGTGCACGATGTCCCCGATCCGGAGAAGCTGGATACGCTGAACACATTTATCCTTCGCTTCGGCCATAAAATCAAGCAGGACGGTACGAAGACAGAGATAGCGAAGAGCATCAATTCACTGCTCGACAAAGTACAGGGACGCCCCGAGGAGAATCTGGTAGAAACCATCGCCATCCGCACCATGTCGAAGGCGATTTATTCCACAAAGAATGTGGGCCATTACGGACTGGCATTCGATTATTATACGCATTTTACCTCGCCCATCCGTCGTTATCCCGACATGCTGGTACACCGCCTGCTGGAGCGTTACCTGGAAGGAGGCAAAAGCGTAGATCAGGGCTCCCTGGAGGAGGAGTGTAAGCATTGTTCCCAGATGGAGCAGGTGGCTTCCAACGCTGAGCGGGACTCCATCAAATATAAACAGGTGGAATTTATGTCTGATAAGATTGGCAAAGTGTACGACGGCGTCATCTCCGGCGTCACCGAGTGGGGCGTTTATGTTGAGATCAACGAAAACAAGTGCGAAGGAATGATTCCTATCCGGGAGATGGATGATGATTTTTATGAGCTGGACGAAAAAAACTACCGGTGGGTGGGGCGGCGTAAAAAGCGGGAATATCGCCTGGGACAGCCCGTTTCCATTCAGGTGGCGCGGGCAAATCTCGACAGGAAACAACTCGATTTCATCTTCGCGTAACGTTGGTTTCCATGCGGGTGCGATGAATGGATCTGCATTTTTCTGCCAGACGGAATGTCACCTTGAGATAGGCTGTACAATCGGTGCCGTTGCCCGAAAGCAGCGCCTTCCACGCTTTCTTCAGTGCTGCCAGCAGGCTGTAGGCTATCGCCTTCGGGGGGGAGTAAAACGGGTTTACGGCCTCTGTTAAAAAGTATACATACTCGGCATCGAAGTATTGTTTGCGGCTTACCGGACGATCTTCCCTGTCGTGATAACCAAAGGCCGATTTTACCAGACCTACCCTGTACCCCCTCTTTTGTACCCGCAGCACCAGATTGCGGTCTTCACCGTAATGTGTGAACAGCGGCGCAAAACTACCTGTTTCCTTGATCACGGAGACCGGAATCATCCACATGGCTGCGTTGATAAACGGGTAGGAGGTCACCTCTGCGGTAAGCTGCGCCGCCTCTTCCCTGTTTTTTAATCCGGTGTATTCGGAAAAACCGAAGTCGGTGGCATCGCCCTTTCCATTCAGATGTACCGGCGACAATATTCCGTACGTGTTGTTCTTTTCAGCCGCATCTACCAGCTTGCCCAACGTGTCGGGTTCTATCCATGCATCCTGGTTGAGCAGGAACAGATAATCGAATCCCCTTTCCATGGCGCGTTGTATGCCGATGTTGTTGGCTCTCCCGAATCCCAGGTTTTCATGGGTTTCAATCAGCTCCACACCCGGGTATTTGTCCCTGATTATTTGGCACGTGGCATCGCCGGAGCCATTGTCAATCACCATGACGGTTGCCGGCAGGAGAGATGCCTCCACGGAGGGCAAACAGCGGTGAATCCATGGCTCAAAGTTATGGGAGACAATGATGATGCAAACGGAAGGAAGGGGCCGGGGTAGTTCAGACATGGCTATTCGTGGCTTTGATCAGGCATTTACGGAAAAAAGGAGGGACGATATGATCCAGATCATTCTGATAAATCATTACGCCCGGATTGGGACGATGACTGAATCCATTGCGCGCAAAGAAACGGCTGAAAATCTCAAAATCTTCCTGATGATGATAGGTACAAAGGGCAATCTTAACCGGTTTCTCAAGCAGTAGCCTTTTCATTCCCTGCAACACCCGCCCTTCGGCACCCTCCACATCAATTTTATAAAAATCGGGCTTTTCCGGAAGCTGCAGAAAGTAGTGATCGAGGCTGATATGGCCATTATCGTTTTGGTCAGAAACAAAAGCGGGGATGATGGACACTTTATCTTTCCAGGGAGCAAATGTAGCCTCCAGCGCTTCAACCCACTCTCGCTCCTGTTCAAAAAGATATACATGCTTCAAATCTTCCATATGCAGCAGTGAAAAGTATCCCTCTGCACACCCCACATCTGCCAGTACATCCTCTTTGTGTATCCGAAATGCAGGATCGATATAACAGTGAGGGGCATCCTTGTCCTGCTCTATGCGTAAGGCATTGTAAAGCAGCTGTACCGTTCGTTTGTTATGCGAGCGTTTGAAAAAAAGCTTTTTTCCCTCCGCCATCACATAGGGCAAACCGTTTGAATCGTCGGTGAATACAGGTACGTCATCAGCGTGGTACTTTTCCTGAAAGGTTCCGTAGAAAGTAGTCAGTGCATGCTCCGAAAGATACGTGACCGCCTCCTGAATCTCCGAGTCCAGGGACGGATGCTGTGCGTAATACGACAGGATCTTCAGCCGTACCCTTTGCTGCTTCTTATGGTGGATGAAGGTGAGCCACCGGGAGCGGATTTTGTAGTGCAGCTTATCGATTATTTTTTTCATATCTCTTCTTTTTTGCAGATAACCATTGCCCGATCTCCCGGGTCATCTCCAGTTTACACATGCCGCATAACAGCAGATAAAGCAGACCCGACACAATCATATTTACCAGCAGAAAGGGCAAATTCTCATCAATATGCAGGGTGATGAAATAGCCGGCTGCCACGCTCACAAAGGCCAGTATCGCATAAGGAAAGGCATCCTTCACAAAGTCGATCAGTGTATACCCGATGAGTTTACGGGTTAAAACAAGAGAGATGATCAGGGTGATCCATGTGTAGATGACCCAGCTTGCTGCCAGGCCCATGATTCCATAGCGGAAAAGCAGGACGATCAGCAAAACCAGGATCCCCCGCCGGATTATTTCCACACCGAGGAAATAGTTTGCTTTTTCCCGGGCTATAAACAGCTCATTCAGTACGAAAGCAAAGGGCGAGACCATCCCGGCAAGGCACAACACCTGGAAATAGGGAACAGCCGGCAACCATTTATCTTTGAACAGAAAAACAAAGGCAGGCTCAGCGATCAGAATCATCAGGAACCCAATGGGGAAGGATAGAAACGCGAGTGATTTGATCATTTTACGCACCACTCTCTTCATACGCTCCGTCTGCTCGTTGATCTCGGGCAGGACAAGCATGGAGACCTGCCGATAGGTGTTGGAGAGAATGCTGAAAGGAATTTCCTGGTACTTGCTGGCCTGACTGTAATACCCTACCTGTTTCATGGCATTCGGGTAGAAGAAGGCAATGATACTCGGGTAAATATTATTGAAAACGGCACTGATGAGCGATGTCAGCAGCAGCTTATTGCTGAGTCCGGTAAAGGTTCGGAGCAGCTTGATGCTGAAAACTTTAAGAGGTATCCATTTTGAATAAATCCAGAGAAAAAGTGAACGGAAAAAGGCATAGATCAATGTTTGCATCACCAGCGCCCATACCCCGTAGCCCGTGAGCGCCATCACGATGGCCACCGCACCGGCAATGAACAGGGCCGACATGTTTACTTTTGTCATCCCCCTGAAATCGGCTTTCCGGATAAGCAGTGTCTGCTGGATGATGCCGGCAGCATTGAGGAGCAGCGACAGGAACAACACTCTTGATACAGGCTCTATCCGCGGATCATGAAACATCCTGGCTAGCAGCGGTGCCGTTGCAAAGAGGATCAGATACAAAAGAAGGCTCAGTCCCACATTGAAATAAAAAACAGTACTGTATTCATCCGGAGAGATGGTCTTCCGGTTCAGCAAGGCACGGGTAAAGCCGCTGTCAATAAGTATGTTGGAAAAAGCAATGAAGATCGTCAACGCTCCAATCAATCCGTATTCGGAGGGATCCAGAATCCGCATGAGAATAATGCTGATTCCCAGATTAATCAGCTGCTGCCCGAATTTATCGACAAAGCTCCAGAAAAGAGATACGGTGGTTTTATGTTTTAACGTTGATTCCGCCATCAGAGGTTGAATATTCCGGTTTATTCCGGTTTACTCCCGCAAAATTACGCAACTTAATTCAGATTTTCATTTTTTTACCGTGAAGAGTTTGCAGGGTAACCGGTTTATCGTGATTTTAAAATACCTGATTGTATGAATATTTTTTGTACGTTTGATACCAAATGAACTGTTTTCCTAAAAGCACACGATTGATGCGGATTCAATCAATGAGAAAAAGGAGTAATCGCATGAATGAACGGATGTCCTTCTCGGAAGAAATAAAACAACAGGCCCTGGCGCTGGGTTTTGATGCCTGCGGCATCTGCAGGGCCGTTGATAGTGGTGAGGAGGCGCGTTATCTGGCATGGATCGGTGAGAACTGTCATGGCGGCATGGATTATTTGGCACGCAATATCGATAAAAGGATCGATCCCCGGTTGCTGGTCGACGGTGCCCAATCCATCATCTCGGTGGCACTGAACTACTATCCGCCCTTGAAGCTCTCGGGAAAAGTGCCCCAGTTT
Organism: Proteiniphilum sp.; assembly: GCA_039683155.1. Classification (GTDB taxonomy): domain Bacteria; phylum Bacteroidota; class Bacteroidia; order Bacteroidales; family Dysgonomonadaceae; genus Proteiniphilum. The sequence continues at coordinate 11,027 of JBDKRY010000241.1, read as the reverse complement.
GCCTATTACGCTTACGGGAGAGATTACCACGAAGTGATGCGTGAAAAATTGGCCAGCCTGTTCAACTGGATCAAAGATCGTTTTCCCGAAGTTTCAGGGAGATACTTTTCCGACTCTGCCCCTGTGCTGGAACGTTTCTGGGCAGCGCAGGCCGGCATCGGGTTTGTCGGCAAGAACACCCTGTTGATTATTCCTGGGAAGGGATCCTATTTTTTTCTGGGAGAATTGATCATCGACCTGGAGCTGGATTACGATACACCTGTCTCCGAGAACTGCGGCGAGTGCCGCCGCTGCCTCAATTCCTGTCCCACCGGTGCCCTGGAAAAACCGCATTGGCTGAATGCCAGGAAGTGCATCTCCTACCAAACCATCGAAAACAAAGGGGAAATCTCACCCGATATTGTGCCGAACTTACGGAACAATGTCTATGGCTGCGATATCTGCCAGAAGGTGTGTCCCTGGAACCGCGGTGCCATACCCCACACCACGCCGGAGTTTCTGCCTTCGGAAGCGTTCATGTCGCTCAACCTGGATAAGCTGTCGGAAATGGATGAGGAGGGTTTCCGTGACATCTTCCGTCATTCCGCCGTTAAAAGAGCGAAATTTGCCGGATTGAAACGGAATGCTGCTGCGATTTCCAAAACTCGCAGGAAATAGCTATTTTTGTGTCAACAAATGATGGAAGATACATTCGACATACATGGCAACCGCCATTTGCAGGATACCGATCGCGAGTATGAGAACACGCTGCGACCGCTCACCTTCGGCGGCTTCAGCGGACAGGATAAGATCGTGGAGAACCTGAAGATATTTGTCCGCGCAGCCCGCATGCGCGGCGAATCGCTGGATCATGTGCTGTGGCACGGCCCCCCGGGATTAGGCAAGACCACCCTGTCGAACATCATCGCCAATGAACTGGGGGTAGGCTTCAAGATCACCTCCGGCCCCGTGCTCGATAAACCGGGCGACCTGGCAGGCATCCTCACCTCACTCGATACCAATGATGTGCTGTTCATCGATGAGATTCACCGCTTGTCGCCCGTGGTCGAGGAGTACCTCTACAGCGCCATGGAGGACTACCGCATTGATATTCTGATCGATAAAGGGCCCAGTGCCCGTTCCATCCAGATTGATCTGAATCCGTTCACCCTCGTGGGGGCCACTACCCGCAGCGGTTTACTGACCAGTCCGTTGCGTGCCCGTTTCGGCATCAATATGCATCTCGAGTATTACGATATGGATACGCTCACCGGCATTGTACTGCGATCGGCCGACATCCTGAAGATTACCTGCGCCGGCGATGCTGCCCGGGAGATCGCTTCCCGCAGCCGGGGAACACCCCGTGTGGCCAATGCGTTGTTACGGCGTGTACGCGACTTTGCCCAGGTGAAAGGGAACGGAAAAATCGATAAAGCCATCTCTTCCTACGCCTTGGAAGCATTGAATATCGACCGGTATGGGCTCGATGAAATCGACAACAAGATACTGCTCACCATCATCGACAAGTTCAAAGGAGGACCGGTGGGTATTACCACGATCGCTACCGCCGTGGGTGATGATCCGGGTACGATTGAAGAGGTGTACGAACCCTTCCTGATCAAAGAGGGGTTTATCAAACGAACACCGCGGGGAAGAGAGGCTACCGATCTGGCTTACCGCCATCTGGGACGAAAAAGAATCGATGAACAGGGAGTGTTGTTTTAATTCGCTGCGCGTTATTTGTGCTTTTCACATAATTCGGCTATGCCGTTATTCAGCTACGCTGATATTTGCACTTCGTGCGTAATTCGCTTCGCGTTATTTGTGCTGCGCACGTAACTACCAAATTACTATCGAATTACAACCGAATTACCAAATCCTTAAAAATTACTGAAGATCAGCTCCAGTTTCAGATTCCCCTCCCGTTTATCCAACTTGGCGGCCGTGGGCCACATCTGATTGTGGAGTTCGGTGAGTACCTGGCTTCCCGACGAGTAATAACTCTGCTGGATGGTGGTGTAGGTGGCATCCACCGGGATGAGATAATACACCAGATCAAAGGGTTCACCCTGCCTCTTTTCGTTATAATGGTTGATCATCGTGGAGATGTTGTTGAACCTGTATGCGTAGGTGGTAGCGTCGAATTTTGCCGACAGGAAGCTGGTCACGTTATCGGGCAGTTTGCGTTGTTCAAAGAATCCGCTCAATGAGTCTTTGTTCACCAGCAACAGATAATCGGGCGGACTTATCTTCACCAGGGGATCTTCCGTAGCGTCGGGCATCGCGTAGATGGTGAACCTCGCCAGATTCAAAGCCTGCGCACTAATCTTGTCGTGAATTTGAGAAAGGGGGAAGGTGATCTCCGTATTTACCCCGGCAGGGCTTTTTACGTAGGTATGCGTGTTACTTTCACCCAGCAGCTGGTTGTTGTTATGTTGGATGTAATTGAGTTGGGTCACCTCCGGTGTGATGTTTAAGCGCAGTGCATCGGTACGGATGGTATCCTGCCCCGTGGATGATCCGCCGGGGTCAGAGTAGTGATAATGCACATACAGCGAGGACATGTTTACGTTGAGGATGGTGCTGTTCCCGAAGGTGGTGGTGAAATACAATCCCCGGAAAAACTCCCTGAAGGTATCCGCATTCACCATTTTTCCGTGTCCCGGCTTGTTGTATTCGGTGAGAAAGTTTTCGCCGAGCGCATCCGGCAGTTTCACATTGATGTCGTATACGTTATAGGTGGTAGTGGTATATCCCGATGTATATGTTTCGGTTCTGTAGGTGGAATTTTTGCCGGTAAAAGTCTGTACACCCAAAGGTGCGGACATATCGGCAAAATTGGCAGGATTGACGTTTGTGTAATCATCGAGCCCCTTCAGCGATTTGTTCACCGCATACACCGATAGTTCCATGGGTGCCAGGGAGTCGCCCATCAACGTGGTATAGGAAACGATCACCCGCACCGAGTCAATATCGGCTCCTTCCTGAAACCCGGCTCCCTCCGGATAATAGAACTCACCGATATAGGAAGATTTGATGGTGCCGAAAACAGGATCGGTGTATTCACCCAGTACGGGGTACTTCGTTCTGTTGAAAACAGAGTCAACCTGTATCGTGCGTGCCTGTATATCGAGGGTGTCAACCCCGAGGTTCAGACGATCCTGGCCGGGCTGGATGGTGAATCCGATCTGATCGAGCGTATCGTTGCACGAAAGGATGAGCATCGCTGCTAAGGTCAGGAGTACCCCTTTGTATAAGGATTTGAGCTTCATTCGTTTCTAAAAATTTGGTTTTGACCCGCAAATATCCAAAAAAAAACATTCACATGAAAGCTGTTGGCATGCTTTCTTTTCATTTTTAATGATATTTGGGTATCGGTAAAATAAAAAATCGATTCGTTCATTATTTTATGCGCCTCAGGCATCGATTTTCTCGTAGAACGCATCGATGGCCTCCGCGCTTTTGTCGGGATCGGCCACATAAGGAAGAAATTCCACTTTCTGCTGCTGTGTGTACGCGGCCACGGCCGGATCAATCTTTTCGCTGCCCTGGATAATTCCGTCCGAAAAATCTATCGCAAGCTTCATCAGATTTGTGTAATCTATCGTGCCCAAACTTTTAATTTTTTCAATTTCCGGATCACCGATTCCCTCGAAACGGAGTTTGTCGCCAATATCGGGGTTGAACGGTTTTTGAAATGTCTCGTCGTATAGCGAAAAGATCACTTTGGCATCCTTGAAACAGGGATCATCGGCATATCCCCTCTTGACGAAGAGCGGCGCCAGTGCAGTGAACCATCCGTGACAGTGGATGATATCGGGCACCCAGCGCAGTTTTTTGATGGTCTCCATGACGCCACGCACAAAGAAGATGCTGCGGTCATCGTTATCGTCGTATTCCTCCCCGTTTTTATCGACCAGCGTTTCCCGGTTTTGGAAAAAGTCTTCGTTGTCGATGAAATATACCTGCATTCTTGCAGCCTGTATGGAGGCGACCTTGATGATCAGCGAATGATCGGAATCATCGATGATGAGGTTCATTCCCGAAAGACGAATTACTTCGTGTAGCTGATTACGGCGTTCGTTAATGTTGCCGTACTTGGGCATGAAAGCGCGTATTTCTTTCCCTTTTTCCTGGATGGCCTGGGGCAGGTAACGCGATGTATTCGAAATAGGATTTTCGTCGAGATAAGGATACAAATCCTGAGAAAAATAAAAAATTTTTTTTTGGGACATTAACCTAAATATAGAGAAATGGATAGAAACATAATAAAAAAAATCCGGATAATTACAAAATAAATCCGGATAAATTTTTTAAACATCTGATAATCAATCGGGAATAGTTCAGCAATGTTTCTTTTTTCGGTAAAATAATGCAAATTGGTTTCTCAATGTGGCAAATATTTTGTTGCTTTGTAGTTTAAAACAGACAAATGGAGATCATACATACCATATCCCGGCTGGAGGAAGCACTGCAGGGTTATCGCAGGGAAGGTAAAACGATTGGCTTTGTGGCCACCATGGGTGCCCTTCATGAAGGACATGCAGCGCTGGTGAAAAAATGTACTGCGAACAACGACCTGTGTGTGGTGAGTCTCTTTGTGAATCCCACCCAATTCAACAACAAGGAGGATCTGCAACACTATCCGCGCACACCGGAGGAGGACAGCCGGCTGTTGGAAAGTATCGGTACGGATATCCTGTTCGCGCCGTCGGAGGATGAGATGTATCCGGCACCGGATAACCGGTTTTTCGATTTCGGACTACTCGACAAGGTGATGGAAGGACGGTTCCGTCCCGGCCATTTCAACGGTGTTGCCCAAATAGTTAGCAAACTGTTTACGATCGTCAGACCCGACAATGCCTATTTTGGGGAGAAAGATTTTCAGCAGCTGGCTATCGTGCGCGAGATGGTGAAACAGTTGCAACTGCCGGTGACCATTGTTGCTGTGCCCATCGTCAGAGAGCCGGACGGGTTGGCTATGAGCAGTCGCAACGCGCGATTAACGGAACAGGAGAAAAAAAATGCCGCGCAGATTTACCGTGCACTGCGTGAGAGCAGTCAAATGACGGACACAGTGACACCGGCCCGGCTCACCGATTGGGTCATTGCACAGATAAACAGTGTGCCCGGATTAAGCGTTGAATACTTTGAGATAGTTGATGGCGATTCACTACAGTTGATATCTTCGTGGAACGATACCGGATATATTGTAGGTTGTATCGCCGTTTATTGCGGTGCGGTGCGGTTGATTGACAATATCAGATACAAATAACATTTATGTGGGTAGAAACATTAAAATCGAAAATACACAGGGCTACGGTTACCGATGCTAATTTGAATTATGAAGGCAGTATCACCATCGATGAGGATCTGATTGATGCGGCAAACATGTTCGTCCACGAGAAGGTGGCGGTGGTGAACAACAATAACGGCGAACGTTTTGAGACCTATATCATCCGCGGTGAGCGCGGGTCGGGGATCATTTGCCTGAACGGAGCCGCGGCACGTAAGGTGCAGAAAGGGGATGTGGTGATCATCATGAGCTATGCCATCCTGCCGCTGGAAGAGGCTAAAAAATTCCGGCCTACTATTATCAACCTCGAAGAGAAAACCAATCGTATCAAATAACAATCTGTTCGCATAATTCCATAAACCGTCCGTTGTCACATCCATGGGTGGTTTATCGCAAAAAAAGTGTATTCAAACAGGAGTATCCTTAAAATAAGTACACCTATCTTGTTGAGCCTGCTGGCGCAAAACCTGATACAGGTGATCGATACTGCGTTTCTCGGCCGTGTGGGAGAAGTGGAGCTGGGTGCGTCGGCCCTGGCGGGTGTCCTCTATATTGCGTTGTTTACTTTGGGTTTTGGCTTTAGCATGGGCAGCCAGATCCTGATCGGAAGGCGAAACGGAGAGGAGAACTACAACCAGATAGGCGATATCGTGATACAGGGAGCCTTCTTTCTGCTTATCCCCGCATTGCTGATGATCCCGCTGCTGCGATATGCTGCCGGAGCGTGGCTGCCCGCACTGTTTGAATCGGCCGAAGTGGCCAATGCCGTGACCGTGTATCTGGAGTGGCGTGTGCTTGGTCTCGCCTTCGCATTTGTCAACCTGATGTTCCGTGCATTTTACATTGGTATCGCGCGCACAAAGGTGCTTACTGCCAATGCCCTGGTGATGGCATTGGTGAATGTGGTGTTCGATTACGGGCTTATATTCGGGAACCTGGGCATGCCGGAGATGGGTATCGGCGGCGCCGCCATTGCTTCTGTGATTGCCGAGTTCTCCTCCCTGATTTTCTTTTTCATGTATACCCGGAAGACTGTCGACCTGGAAAAATACGGCTTCACGAAGATCCGTTTCCAGTGGCGTGTCATCAAAAAAGTGCTCGATATCTCCATCTTTATGATGGTGCAGTATCTGTTTTCCATCGGTACCTGGATGCTCTTTTTTCTGTTTATCGAGAATTATATGGGAGAGCGCTCTCTGGCAGTAACCAACATTGTGCGTAGCTTCTATACCATTTTCACCATCCCCTCCAACGCGATTGGATCAACTACCGGCACCATGGTGAGCAACACCATCGGGGCCGGCAAAGGTGATGAACTGCCGGGTCTTCTCAAACGGCTCTCATTGCTCAGCCTGGGGGTGATGATCGGCGTTATAGTGATCGTATCGGCATTTCCACGTACCATGATTCGTATTTACACCGACGATCCCTCGTTGATACAGGATACCGTATTGCCTTTATATGTGCTGATCTCCTCCCTGCCTATCTACAGCGTGGGGATGGTATTATTCAACGGCGTGTCGGGAACGGGAAATACCCGTACCGCGCTAAAATTTGAAATCTTTACCCTGCTGTTTTATATGTCCTACATGTGGTTTATCATTATTTACCTGCGGGCGTCCGTGGCGGCAGCATGGACCACAGAGCATGTTTACTGGTCCTTTCTGGCGATCCTTTCGTTTTTTTATCTGCGAAGCGGTAAATGGAAGGATCGGCATATTTAGGGAATTTAATGTATCTTTACAGTCTTAAATGAGACCGGATATGCGAAGCAAGCTTGTTTACCTGTTCGTCGCCGTCTGCTCGCTCGCTTCTTTGGAAGCGCAGGAGTATCGGTGGAAACTGGGGTTTGATTATTTTTTCGATAACCAGGAATATGAAAAATCATCTTTCATCGATCCGCAGACGATGAACGGTATCTGGCTGAATCCGCTGGCCGGCATCACCTGGGATTCGGCGCACACCATTTACGGCGGCGTGAACCTCCTCAAGATTCCCGGCATGCAGGAAGCGGTGAATAAAGTGGATGTCACCCTCTACTATCAATATGAGACCCCAAAGGTGCTGTTTCGGGCGGGCGCCTTTCCGCGAAAGGAGGCACTGCCCAATTATTCCGATTTCTTCTTCAAGGATTCGGTGAATCATTTTATGCCCCTGATGCAGGGTATTTTCTGGCAGATAGGGAAGGGACGTAACTTCCTGAATGCATGGATGGACTGGACCGGATATGCTACAGCGGATACCCGGGAAAACTTTTATGTAGGCTTTTCAGGAAAAGGGTCTGCAGGAATCTTCTTCGGCGATTTTCAATCCTGCCTGTTCCATTATGCGGGTACCTATCCGGGCAATCCCGCCTATGGCGTGAGTGAGCAGATGCAGGTGATGGCTTCGGTGGGCGTCGAATATGAGGGTGAAAACAGTTTTAAAGGGATGGCTTCTGCCGGTATTTTTGCCGGGTTGGAACGCGACCGGAAAGCCGATGTAAACTACAAGCCTGTCGGTTTCACAGCAAGAGTAAATGTGGAATACCGGGGTATCGGTACCGAGAACACTTTCTATGCCGGTGATCCGAGAATGCGTTTTTTTCAGACCTACGGTGGCGATTTGTATTGGGGCACCCAGTTCCTGCGCGGTTCAACGTACCTGCAAAGTAAGTGCTACATACGTCTGCTGGACTCAGATCGGGCCACAGTGCGACTCAATGGTAACCTGCATTTCTCGGAAGGGAGGATGCTCTTTCAGCAAACGTTGTCCGTGGCCGCATCAATCGATAATTTTTCAAAACGGAAGAAGCGCGTACAATACCCCTGGATGAGGATCTTTCAATAATTATTGAATAGCATAAAACACTCATGGAATCGATCCGACAAAAAATAGAAACGCTCCGCCGACAACTGCACGAACACAATTATAATTACTACGTGTTGTCTCAGCCTGTCATTTCGGATGTGGAGTTCGACCGGTTAATGCAACAGCTCATTGAGCTGGAGGCGCAACACCCCGAATACTACGATTCCAACTCGCCTACCAAGCGCGTGGGAAGTGACATCAACAAGAATTTCACCCAGGTGAAGCATCGTTACCCCATGTTGTCGCTGCAAAATACTTACTCCGAAGGGGAGGTGGCCGATTTTTACAACCGGGTGAAACGGGGACTGAATGAGGATTTTGACATTGTGTGTGAGCTGAAATATGATGGCACTTCCATCTCGCTCCACTATGAAAAGGGACGTCTGGTGCAGGCTGTAACGCGTGGCGACGGGAAGAAAGGCGACGATGTGACCGACAACGTACGTACCATCCGCAACGTGCCGCTGATCCTGAAAGGCGACGATATACCTCCCTACGTGGAGGTGCGGGGTGAGATACTGATGCCATGGAGCTCCTTTGAGGCGCTCAACAGAGAACGGGCAGAGCAGGAGGAGCCACTGTTTGCCAACCCGCGCAATGCTGCGTCGGGTACATTGAAAATGCAGGATTCACGCATCGTCGCTTCCCGCAGACTGGAATCCTATATGTACACGATGCTGGGGGAATCGCTGCCCACAAGCAGCCATTACGACAACATGAAGCTTGCCCGGAAGTGGGGATTGAATGTCGCGGATCCGATGACCAAATGCCATACGCTGGAAGAGATCTTTGCTTTTCTGAATCAGTGGAATGTGGAACGCAGGCACTTGCCCGTAACCACCGACGGTGTGGTGTTGAAAGTCGATTCGCTTATCCAGCAGCGAAAGCTGGGTGCCACCTCCAAATTTCCCCGATGGTCCATCGCCTTTAAATTCAATCCCGAGCAGGCGGTGACACGACTTGAATCGGTGTCCTGGCAGGTGGGACGCACCGGAGCGGTAACACCCGTGGCGAACCTGGAGCCGGTGCTGCTCTCCGGCACCACCGTGAAAAGGGCATCGCTCTATACTGAGGATGCCATCAATGCCCTCGATTTGCATGTGGGTGACATGGTTTTTGTGGAGAAGGGCGGAGAGATCATCCCCAAGATTACCGGCGTGGACAAAGGAGCGCGGTTTCTTCTGGGCGACAAGGTGACGTTTATCCGTAACTGTCCCGATTGCGGTACCCCGCTGGTACGCAATGAGGATGAGGCGGTGCATTACTGTCCCAACGCCGAGGGCTGTCCTCCGCAGATAAAAGGGCGCATCGAACATTTTGTCACCCGCAAAGCCATGGATATTACCATCGGCCCTGAAACCATCTCTTTGCTGTACGACAAGGGATTGATCCGCGATGCGGCCGATCTTTACACCTTGCGCTTTGAAGATCTTGTGCAACTGGAACGATGGGCAGAGACCAGTGCCCGCAATCTGCTGGCAAGTATCGAAAAATCGAAGTCAGTGCCCTACGAACGGGTACTCTATGCCCTGGGAATCCGTTTTGTGGGGGAAACCGTGGCCCAAAAGCTGGCGCAGGCTTTTCCATCCATCGATGCACTTGCTGCGGCTACGCTCACAGAGCTGACGGCCGTGGAGGAGATCGGTGAACGTATTGCACAAAGTGTGACCGACTTCTTTGCCAACCCGAAGTTTGTTGACTTCGTGCGGCGTCTCCGTCAACACGGACTTCAATTTACGTTGGGTGAAGATCTGCTGTCCGCGAAGACCGACAAGCTGAAGGGACTGACCATCGTCATCAGCGGCACCTTCAAGCAGCACTCACGCGATGAGTACAAGGCAATGATCCTGCAGAACGGGGGGAAGAACAGCGGTTCGGTATCGAAGAACACCGATTATATCCTTGCCGGAGATAATATGGGTCCGGCAAAGCTGGAGAAAGCCAAAAAACTGGGCGTAAAAATCATCGACGAACAGGCATTTCTGGAGATGATCGGTTGATACTTCCGTTATTTTTTACTGCCAGGCTGTGAACATTTACAAGTGTCACGTCATTCAATCCTTTGAAAACCTTGGTGTTTTTACAATCAAGCTGTGAACATTTACTAGGTGTCTCTTGTTATAAGATTGATTTTTAATTATATAAAAAGAGAAAAAAGATGAAAAAGAATTTATTAGCGATCACAGGTACGATTGCTGTGAGCCTGGTGGCTCTGATCCTGTTCACATCGTGCAATGAGCGTAAACAGAGCAAAGAGGAGGTAACCGTGGAGATCAACGGCACGGACACAGTGATCAACTTCACAAGATATACCTATGTAGAGAAAAATGAAGCGGTGCGTGATGCCAACAGAAAGCTCGACGAGATGAATCGCCAGATAGATGAGTTGAAGGCCGATGCTGCAGCGAAATCCGGAGACCTGTCGGCCGATGCAAAAGCTGCCTCTGACAAGGCCATCGCTGATCTCGAAAGAGAGAGAGACGAATTTAAGGTAGAAGTGGAAAAACTGCAGAACAGCACCGAGGAAAACTGGGAAGAGGTCAAAAAAGACATCAACAACAAGTATCAGGATGTAAGTGACGACCTGCAACGAGGCTGGCAGAATCTGAAGGAAAATGCAAAAGAGACCGTGGACGAAGCGGAAAAAGCAATCCAGTAATCAGCCTGCAAAGCGTTTACAACGCCATAAGGAATCATTGAACTGATAATCCTTATGGCGTTTTTTTACTGCGTTTATCGGGGTGATGAGCTGCCGCGCCCCGCAATGATGCTGGAGTATGGTCAGCAGACTCTTCCTGCATCGTGAAGCTGTGTGAGCCGATATGGTATCCGTCGGCCAAGAGGTCGGCTTTATACGTGCCGGGCATCAGAAACTCTTCGATATCCCAGTCCATGGTGACGG
>JBDKRY010000240.1:0-6662 GCA_039683155.1 Proteiniphilum sp. | reverse complement strand
AAAATCTCTTACGACGGTGGCGCCACTTCCCTTTTTCTTCCTGCAAACATGAGGCTGGGTGTCTCTCTGGGATATCCTGTGGGTAAGAATCACACCCTCTCCTTCAGCCTCGATCTCAATAAACTGCTTGTACCCACCCCGCAGTTACCGGAGGAGGGAGAGACGGCAGAAGAAGCGCAACAGCGTATCGATAATTATGAGAGCGTCTCTTCTATTGCCGGCATCTTCAAGTCGCTGGGAGATGCACCGGGCGGTTTTGAAGAAGAGCTCCAGGAGATCATGTGGTCTCTGGGTGCTGAATATACCTACAATAATCAGTTCTCAGTGAGAACGGGTTACTACAACGAGAACGCATACAAGGGAAACCGGCGTTACTTTACCTTTGGTGCAGGTTTCAGGATGAAAGCTATTCAGGTTGATGCAGCCTACCTGATCTCTACTGCCCAGTCGAACCCACTGGATCAGACCTTACGCCTCTCTCTGGGATTCGACATTGCAGGGATCAGAAACTTAATGCGATGACAATGAATTTACGGGTAGGCTTCGGTTATGATATGCACCGTCTTCAGGAAGGTCGCGAGCTGTGGATGGGCGGTGTAAAACTTGATCACCCTCAGGGTCTGCAGGGTCATTCCGATGCAGATGTTCTCATTCACGCTATTTGCGATGCACTGCTGGGCGCTGCCAACCTGCGCGATATCGGGTATCATTTTCCCGATACTTCGGCCGAATTTGAGAATGTGGACAGCAAAGTTCTCCTGAGAAAATGCATTGCCCTGTTGCACGACAGGGGTTACAGGGTAGGAAATATTGATGCCACGGTATGTGCCGAACAGCCAAAACTAAACCCACACATTCCTTCCATGCAGCAGACACTGGCCGAGGTGATGGAGGTAGACCGTGAGGCAGTCTCCATCAAAGCAACAACCTCCGAAAAAATGGGTTTTGTGGGACGCGGGGAGGGCATTACCGCCTACGCTGTGGCGCTGATCGAGAGAATATAAACATGGGGATATCGCTTTTCAGAGGATGGTTGCGAAAAAAACATTCGCGGGGTTATGGCATACATTCCCCGTTTGCTTTCGATCTGATCACCAATGTATTACATGCGCGGTACGGTTATTACGCTTTTCACGATATCCGGAAAATACTCAGTGAGAACGGCCTGGAGGGCTGTGCAACACCTGCCTTTCATCACCTCTCCTTTCGCTTGGTCAATCATTTCAACGCAAAGCATATCCTGGAAATCAACTCCGCCAATGGGGTGAATACGTGTTATCTTACAGCTCCCGCTTCAGATATTCGCTGTATTTGCGTGGAGACAGAAAGTGAGCAGATCGCCGTCGCCAGAAAGCTACAGGCAGCTTCAGAACGAAAAAGTGAGATCGTGATAACGATACCCTTGCCTGATCAGCAGCAATACGATGCAATCTTCATCAACCTGAAAGAAAAAAAAGAAGTTCTCTCCGTGGAGACCCTTCTGCGACTCAGCCATGAAAAGACATTCTGGGTTATTTATCCTTTAAAAAGCAGACGGAGCAAACAATTTTGGCGCAATATCGTTAATGATGAACGCATCAGCATTACATTCGACAGGAAGGACGCCGGAATTGCTTTTTTGCGTTTTTCCTATCATAAAATGCACTATTTGGTGTAGTTAATAGAAGAGCCAAGATTCAAGAACCAAGAACCAAGACGCAAGAAAAATGGGCTGATTTGCCAATGTGATTAATGTGATTAATGTGTTAATGTGTCTAATCGTTATACTAATTACTGACAACTGACAATGAAGAAAAGCATCATCTATACAAAGACCGGCGATAAGGGCACCACGGCGCTCGTGGGGGGGGTGCGTGTACGTAAGACGCATATCCGCCTCGAAGCGTACGGTACCATCGATGAACTGAACAGCCTTATTGGCTGGTTGAATTGTGAGATAAAAGAGAAGGAGCACCATGATTTCCTGCTCTTCATCCAGCACAAGCTCTTTGCGGTAGGTTCTTTTCTGGCAACAGCGACAGAGAGCAAGCAGCCCAAGGCTGCCAGTATCATCACCACCCACGATATCGAACGTATTGAAACAGAGATAGATCAGATAGACGCAGCTTTGCCCCGTTTGAGCCGGTTTGTGCTGCCGGGCGGCAACGAAGCAGCTTCACGGGCCCACATCTGCCGTACGGTCACCCGCAGGGCAGAACGTATCGTTTATCGTTTAGCGGAAGATTTTCCGGTGTCGGAGGAGGTACTTATCTTTCTCAATCGGCTTTCAGACTACTTTTTCGTCCTGGCCCGAAGGGAAAGCCACAAAACTTCCGAAGAAATATATTGGGAACAGGGTGATATATGAAAACTTTTTATACATTTGCGGAAAAATTGAAACAAACAACTAAGGAAAGGGTTTTTCAATGTATTGGACACTAGAACTGGCATCGAAACTGGAGGATGCTCCTTGGCCCGCTACAAAGGATGAATTGATAGATTATGCCCAGCGTTCTGGCGCACCGCTGGAGGTGATTGAAAATCTGCAGGAGATTGAAGAAGATGGTGAAATATTTGAGTCGATCGAAGATATCTGGCCTGATTACCCGAGTAAGGAGGATTTCTTTTTTAACGAAGACGAATACTAGGAGAGAACATCCCATAAAAAAGCATCCCAACGTGAATGAGGGATGCTTTTTTAAGCCGGTTAAGCCTGGCCAACTATAACAGTTTGTCAATTTTCTCGGTGAACAGGTTTTTAGAGCCTGCACCCACCACTTTATCTACTACCTCTCCGTTTTTAATGAAGAGCACGGTGGGGATGTTGCGGATACCGTATTTGGAGGTGGTTTCATCGTTGTTGTCCACATCCAGTTTCCCTACCACCACTTTCTCTTTATATTCTTCACTGATTTGTTCGATGATTGGTCCCACCATTTTGCAGGGGCCGCACCATTCCGCCCAGAAGTCAATGACTACGAGCTTGTCTGTTTGCAACACCTCATTGATGGTTGCATCTGTAATTTGAAGCGCCATATTTGTCGGTTTTAATTGTATAATTAATTGATTTTAAAATTTATAGATAGATTATCTTTCAGATAATCGATGAAGTGTTTATTCACCTGAATCCTGGCAGGGCGTGAAAAAAGCTGGATGTTCATATGAGCCTCTTCACCAATAATCTGGAAATATAACAATGAATTTCCGGAATTGTTTTTCACCAGAGCTGATAATTCGGCTACCGTGGTGTCATCTAATTCGGTAAGCGGAATTTGCAGCGTGATTTTGGAGACAAGCTGGTCTTTCATCTCCGACAATAGACCAATGGAGGTAATTTTAACCTCAAGCTCTTCCTGTCGGAAACGTTTGGGCTGGACCCGTGCCTGAATATAGACCGATAGTCCGATGCGTACATACCTGCCGAAATTGATGCTGTCTTCGCTGAAGAGTGCAATTTCATAACTGCCTGCATAATCTTCGATTTTAAAAATTGTATAGGGCGAGCCTCTTTTGGTTTGTCCTTCGCGCACCGCCGTGATGATTCCGCCAAACGAAATATCCTGCCCGTTGATAGCATCCAGATCCTGCAGCTTCACCGTGTCAGCGTTGCACACATATTTTAGAATAAACTCGTAATCATCGAGGGGGTGCGCCGACAGGTAGATCCCGATAAGTTCCCGCTCTTTGTTCAGCCTCTCCAGGTCTGACCAGCGCGACGCATATGGTATCTCGGGACGGGCAATCTGGAAAGAGGTGTCATCACCGAACAGGGAAGTCATTGATGCCTGCTTATCTTGCTGATATTTAATACCGTAGCGGATGAGTGTTTCCAGAAACTCCTCTCCCTTACTGTTTAACGCGAAGAATTGTTCCCGGTGGATGCCCGGCAGCGAATCGAAAGCTCCTGAAAGTGCCAGCGCTTCGATATTTTTTTTGTTGCACGAGGATAGATTTACCCGTTCCACAAAGTCGAATATATCGGCGAAAGGGCCATTTTGGGTGCGCTCCTCAATGATGTCTGTCACCGCACCCTGACCCACACTCTTGATGGCTGCAAGGCCAAAGCGTACATCTCCCGCTTTATTTACCGAGAATTTCAGAAACGATTCATTAATGTCGGGACAGAGCACGTTCATGCCCATTGCCTTGCATTCGTCCATGAACTTGGTGATCTCCGTGATGTTGTTCAGGTTGTTCGAAAGTACGGCCGCCATATATTCCGACGGGTAATTGGCTTTCAGCCAGGCTGTCTGGTAGGCCACCCATGAGTAGCATGTGGCATGCGACTTATTGAATGCGTAAGAAGCAAATTTTTCCCAATCGGCCCAGATTTTGTTGAGAATCTTTTCGTCGTAACCGTTATTCTTTCCTCCTGTCAGGAACTTTTCTTTCAGGGCGTTCATCTTGTCGATCATCTTCTTGCCCATCGCCTTGCGCAATTCATCCGACTGCCCCCGTGTAAAGTCGGCCAACAGCCGGGAAAGAAGCATCACCTGTTCCTGATAGACGGTGATGCCGTAGGTCTCGCTCAGGTATTTCTCCATGATGGGCAGATCATACTTGATCTCTTCTTTACCCTGTTTGCGGGCGATAAAGGAAGGAATATAATCCATTGGTCCCGGGCGGTATAGCGCGTTCATCGCTATAAGATCTTCAAACTTACCGGGTTGAAGCTCTTTGAGGTACCTCTGCATGCCGGCCGACTCGAACTGGAAGGTGCCGGTGGTCTGTCCGTTGCAATAGAGGCGGTACGTAGCAGGATCATTCATGTCGATGGCATCGATATTCACCTTTATGCCCCGTGTTAACGCGATATTGGTCAGTGCATCCTTGATGATGGAGAGGGTTTTGAGACCAAGAAAGTCCATTTTAATCAATCCCGTCTCTTCGATCACCGAGCCCTCGTATTGCGTGACCAGCAGTTTTTCTTTTGTCTCTTTATCCTCGGCCGTGCTGATGGGCACTACGTCGGAGATGTCGCTCTGGCCGATGATCACACCGCAGGCATGAACACCCGTATTGCGTACGTTCCCCTCGAGCATGCCCGCATATTTGAGGGTATCTCTTATAAGGGGGTCTTTGCTGTTGGCTGCTTCCTGCAGTTCCGGAACGTGTGCGATGGCTGCTTCCAGGGTTACCTTGTTCACGTTTGGGATCCTGTCGGGGACAAGCTTTGCCAGCCTGTTCGACTCGGAGAGCGGCAGCTTGTGTACTCTTGCCACATCCTTGATCGAAGATTTTGTCGCCATGGTGCCGTAGGTGATGATATGGGCCACTTTTTCGCTGCCATATTTCTCGGTCACCCAGCGAAGCACCTTGCCACGCCCCTCATCGTCGAAATCGATATCGATATCGGGCATCGAAATACGATCAGGATTGAGGAACCGTTCGAACAGCAGGTCATATTTCAAAGGATCAATGTCGGTGATACCCAGGCAGTAGGCCGCTGCTGAGCCGGCTGCCGAGCCGCGGCCTGGACCTACGGCAACATCCATCTCACGGGCTGCGTTGATGAAATCCTGTACAATAAGAAAGTAACCCGGGAAGCCCATGTTCTTGATGGTGTCGAGCTCAAACTTCAACCGGTCTTTGATCTCTTCGGTGATCGCTTCGCCGTAACGTTTGTGAGCACCTATTTTGGTGAGATGTGTCAGGTAATCGGCTTCCAGCTTTACACGAATTACCTTGTCGTAACCGCCCAGACGGTGAAAGGTCTCCTCGCCGAATTCTTCCCTGAGCACCTCTTCCGGATATTGCTGTTTGTATGATTCTTCGGTACCGAATGCTGGATCAATGGGATAAAATGGCATTAACGGGGAGTGATCGATCGAGTAGAACTCCACTTTATTGGCCACTTCGAGTGTGTTGGTCAACGCCTCGGGAATGTCGGAAAAAATGCGGTTCATCTCCTCCGTGGTTTTGAGCCACTCCTGCTTGGTATACCGCATCCTGTCGGGGTCATCAAAATCCTTGCCCGTACTCAGGCAGATAAGCCGGTCATGTGCATCGGCATCCTCTTCATTCACAAAATGCACATCATTGGTGGCGATCAACTTCACGTTGTACTTCTGTGCAATGCGTATCAGTTCTTTGTTCACCCTTTCCTGCTTGGGATAGGTAGTCTGATCGGCATCCGCACGGTCTGTCTTGTGTCGCTGCAGCTCCAGGTAGTAATCGTCGCCAAATATTTTTTTGTACCACCGGACGGCTTCTTCGGCCTCCTGGATCTGTTCGCTGTCCACCTTGCGGGATATCTCACCGCCGAGACAGGCGGAGGAGACAATCAGCCCTTCGCTGTATTGTTCCAGCAGTTCCTTGTCGATGCGCGGACGATAATAGAAACCTTCCGTCCAGCTCTTGGAGACCATCTTCACCAGGTTCTTGTACCCTGTCAGGTTCTTGGCCAGCACCACCAGGTGCCATCCGCTACCGTCGATTTTTTCAGATTGTGAAAACCGGTCACGTCGTGCCAGATAACATTCACATCCCACGATCGGTTTAATGAGTTTCTCAGTGGCAGCAGCCAGCCTGTCGCGCAGCGGTTGTATCTTTTCAGGCGCTGCAGCGTTCTCCTCCAGTGTTTTTATTTCAGCCTTCAGTTTCCGTATCTCCGCGTCGGTCGGCGCATTTTTTTTGTGTGTATAATTGAGAAACTCTTTAATGCCATACATGGCACCGTGGTC
>JBDKRY010000239.1:0-4561 GCA_039683155.1 Proteiniphilum sp. | reverse complement strand
ATCTATGTCGTAAAAATGAATAAAAACGTGATAGACTATGAGTTAGAGTTGCAGATTATGGTTTTCATTATCCTCTATATCCTCACTTTTTCCGTCGCTGCGTTGCTGCTTGCCGCAACGGGAGTTGACGGCATGACCGCGTTCTCGGCAGCCATCGCCACCATTGGAAATGTAGGGCCCGGTTTCGGTGAAGTCAGTTCGTTTAGTAATTACAGAATGTTACCCGATGCAGCAAAATATATACTCTCTGCCAACATGCTACTGGGACGTCTGGAGATCATGAACGTTTTTGCACTCTTTCTGATGCTGATCGGGAAAAAGTAAATCGATTGTACTGCTCCCCCATCCCGATGATTTTTATTACCTTTGCATACTTTTTGCAAATCGAACAAGAAAACGTTTTCAGATGATGAATTTTGTGGAAGAACTCCGCTGGCGGGGTATGGTTCACGATGTGATGCCCGGCACGGAAGAGCTGTTAATGAAAGAGCAGACGGCAGGATACCTGGGAATAGATCCCACAGCCGACTCCCTGCATATCGGCCACCTGGTGGGGGTGATGATGCTCAAGCACCTGCAGCGCTCCGGACACACACCGGTAGCGCTGGTGGGAGGTGCCACCGGCATGATCGGCGATCCCTCCATGAAGTCGGCAGAGCGCAATCTGCTCGATGAGGAGACGCTGCGCCACAACCAGGAGGCTATCAAAAAGCAGCTGGCCCGGTTCCTCGATTTTGAAAGTGATATTCCCAATAAAGCTATTCTGGTGAACAACTACGACTGGATGAAGGATTACTCCTTTCTCTCCTTCATTCGCGATATCGGCAAGCACATCACCGTAAACTATATGATGGCGAAGGACTCCGTGAAGAAACGACTGAGCGGTGAATCGAGCGAAGGCATGTCGTTCACCGAGTTCTCCTATCAGCTGCTGCAGGGGTACGATTTCCTGCACCTCTACCGCGAAATGGGAGTTCGTTTGCAGGTGGGCGGATCGGACCAGTGGGGCAATATCACCACCGGAACGGAGCTGATCCGCCGCGTGGAGGGTGGTGAAGCCTATGCACTCGTATGTCCTCTTATCACGAAAGCCGACGGGGGTAAGTTTGGCAAGACTGAGAGTGGCAACGTATGGCTTGATTCACGATATACCTCTCCCTATCAGTTTTACCAGTTCTGGCTCAATGTGAGTGATGCCGATGCCGAGAAATACATCAAGATATTCACCTCACTCCCCAAAGAAGAGATAGAAGCACTTATTGCCGAACAACAGTCGGCACCGCATTTACGTCCGCTTCAGAAACGGCTGGCGGAAGAGGTCACCGTGATGGTGCATTCACAAGAGGACTACGAAATGGCAGTCAATGCCTCACAGATTCTCTTTGGCCAATCAACTTCCGAGATGTTACGCTCGATCGATGAGACCACCTTCCTGCAGGTATTCGAAGGTGTTCCCCGGTTTACTGTCTCCAGAGACAAGCTTTCCACAGGCATCAAGGCTGTGGACCTGCTTACTGACGATGCTGCAGTTTTTCCTTCCAAGGGTGAGATGCGCAAGACGGTACAGGCCGGCGGCGTGATGATCAACAAGGAGAAGCTGGCGTTGTTCGATGAAACCATCGGCCTTTCCCATCTGATAGGCGATAAATATATCCTGGCCCAGCGGGGAAAAAAGAACTATTACCTGCTGATTGCGGAGTAGCATTCCCGGCTATTCCGCCTCAGCTGACGAAAAGATCTCTTTTTGCCGCTCCCGTTGCGAACCTGTTCGATGGGTGCTGCCGGATCCATTAAAAACCGCCCAAATAATTTGGTACGTTAAAATTATTATGCTACTTTTGCACTGCTTTTCACGAAGCATTGAGGATTGTCCCATGGTGTAATGGTAGCACATCTGATTTTGGTTCAGCCAGTCCAGGTTCGAATCCTAGTGGGACAACAAACTATAACGCAATCAGCTATTTACGGCCAGATGCGTTATTTTTTTTTTAAAAAAACAAGCTTGCCAGCAGCGTAAATGCCAGTCCGGTGACAGCGATGATCGATTCCATGACCGTCCAGCTCTGCAGTGTCTGCTTCTCGTTCATACCCAGATATTTCCCGACCAGCCAGAAGCCGCTGTCGTTCACATGCGACAGCAGGGTGGCTCCCGAGGAGATGGCGATCACCACCAGCGCCCGCTGCGGATCATTCAGTCCGAGCAGGGCGATGACGGGAGCAATGATCCCTGCGGCGGTAATCATGGCTACGGTCGCTGATCCCTGTATCACCCTTACCACCGCGGCGAGCAGCCATGCCAGTATAATGGGAGGCAGTACGGAGCCGGCCATCGACTCGGCCATCATCTGTCCCATCCCGCTGTCGATTAACACCTGCTTGAGTACGCCTCCGGCACCTGTTATCAGGATGATAATGCCGGCAGGGCCAAGGGCTTTCGTACTGAGATCGAGTATTTCCTGTTTCCTCATTCCTCTTCTGATGCAGAGGAAATAGATCGCTGCCAGCGTGGCGATAATCAGCGCCGTGAAAGGATGTCCGATAAACTCGATGATGTTGGTCAAGACAGACTGACGGATCCACTCCTTCGATACGGCCAGACCGGTGACAGTGTTCAATAGAATCAGAAAGAGAGGAATAAAGATTATCAGAGCAATGGCGGTGAAGGAAGGCAGTTCCTTCTCCCGGGTTTCATCCATACTCTTTTCAAAATCGAACGGAGGTGCAAGATAGATTTTTTTGGAGATATAGGCACCAAATAAGGGTCCGGCGATGATGGCAACAGGAATGCCCAGGATGGTTCCCAGAAGGATCACCCACCCCAGCTGGGCGTTGATGATGTCGGCCACAGCCACCGGCCCCGGCGTGGGAGGGATGAAGCTGTGGGTCACCGCCAGGCCGGCCAGCAGCGGTATGGCATAATAGAGCAGCGAACGCTTCGTATCGCGGGCCAGCGCGTAGATGATCGGCACCAGGATGATAAACCCCACATCGAAGAAAATGGGGATTGCCACCAGAAAACCGGTGAGGGTCATCGCCCAGGGAGCCCGTTTAATCCCGAACTTCTTTATCAGATGGCGTGCCAGGGACTCAGCCCCACCCGAGCTCTCCAGCATCTGCCCGAAGATGGCTCCCAGCCCCACCACCGTAGCCACAAAACCGAGTGTACCGCCCATCCCTTCCTGAATGGCGTTCAGCACACCATCCAGTGGCATCCCGGCAACGATGCCCACGTATATGGCAGTGATCAGCAACGCGATAAATGCACTGATCTTCAGCCTGAGTACCATGAACAGTAAAAGAGCCACGGCCGAAACAATGATAAAGAGGATGAAAGGTGTGGACATCATATATCAGGTTTTTAAGCTGTTATCGGGGTATTCCGTTCTCTTGCCGTTTTTGATGTCATGGCAAAAACGACTAAGGAAAAACCCCGGTCCAAAAAGATCGGGGTCATACTCTCATTGAGCTAAATGATTGTGCTATCGGACGTAGCTCTCTTTCACAAAAGCAGCGTCGTTCAAATAGTCGTAGCTTTCCTTCACGCCTTCGAAAGGTGTTCCGGTATATCTCTCCACTTCCACCACCATGTATTTGGCACCGGCTTTCTCCACATTGTTGTAGATACTTTCAAAATCAACCTTGCCGCTTTTGCCCAGTTCCAGTTCATCTTTGATGTGAAGCAACTCGAAACGCCCCGGATAGTTGTTGAAATAGTCCACAGGGTTCTTACCGCCTTCACCCACCCAGTAAACATCCATCTGGAAGAAAACTTTGGCAGGATCGGTATGGGTAAGCATGTAATCGTACATCAGTTCCCCTTCAATTTCCTGGAATTCGAAATTGTGGTTATGATATCCGAAACGGAGGCCCGCAGCATTACATTTCTCACCTATCTGGTTGAAATAGTCGCAATATGCCTGCAGGTCGACCAGTGTTTTGGGTGTCGGTATCCATGCCACAACCAGGTACTTCATGCCGGCATCTTTGTGTGCCTGAATCGCGGCATCCCACCATGCCCATGTCTCGTCCCAGTTGGTGTCGGCTGCCGGCTCTGCCAACGGTCTCCCGGCGTGTGAAGACAACACTTCCATGCCGGCATCTTCGATTGATTTTTTGAAATCGGCCGGAGCCATTCCGTAGAACTGACCGTCGTTGTAACCCGCAGCTTCCACGCCGGTATAGCCCATTTCGGCCACCTTGGCAATGGTACCGGCATAATCAGCCTTGATATCATCGCGTACCGAGTATAACTGCAGGTAAATTTCTTTTTTTGCCTCCTCAGAAGCGGCTTCCTCTTTTTTCTGGCCCTGATTGCAGCCGGAGAATAGGGACAAGCTGCAAAGAAGCATTGTACTGAATAAAAATAATTGTTTTTTCATTGTATTTGTTTTTTAAAAGACTATTTTTCCACCCCCCCCTTTGGGGGCGGAAATAGTCTTCTATGATTGTTACTCCAATACTTTAATCTTGATGTTCCTGTACCACACATCATCGCCATGATCCTGTAGTCCGATATATCCTTCCTGGTTTTCACCACCTGCATTCAGGAAGTTTGGCCAAT
>JBDKRY010000238.1:0-1674 GCA_039683155.1 Proteiniphilum sp. | reverse complement strand
TAGAAGATATCGAGAATATCATGATCTACAACCCGATGGGTGTTGGTGTCCGCGTTCGTGATTTGGGAACGGTGGTTGAGGCATCTACTCTTCCGCAAATCGACCGGCAGGACCGCCAGCGCATTGTCACCGTGAGCGGCACCATCTATGGCCGTGTTCTCAGTGAGGTGGTGGCAGATGTGACCGGCATACTGGCCAAGTATGAGGTACCTTCAGGGGTACAGATCGAGGTCGGCGGAGCAATCGAAGATCAGCAGGATACCTTTTCCGACTTGGGACTATTGCTGGTGATTGTAACGCTGCTGGTGTACATTGTGCTGGCATCGCAGTTCGAGTCGCTCACCTATCCATTTATGATCATTCTGACTGTTCCCTTTGCCTTCACCGGTTCGATTCTGCTGCTGTCACTTACCGGCGAACCGTTTGGTATCATGGGCTTCATAGGTCTGATCATGCTGGTGGGCATGGTGGTGAAGAACGCCATTGTGCTGATTGACTATATCAACCTGAACCGGGAACGGGGAATGTCGATCATCACTGCCGTTGTGCATGGTGGACGATCCCGTCTGCGTCCTGTGTTGATGACCACGCTCACCACCATCCTGGGAATGGTGCCGCTGGCTATCGGTACGGGACAAGGATCGGAAATGTGGAAGTCGCTCGGTATCGCCATCATTGGTGGTATGACCTTCTCCACGATTATCACCCTCGTGCTGATTCCGGCACTTTATTCCATGATGGCCGGTTACGGCGTGCGCAGAAAACGCAAAAAACATCGTGAGGTGCTGGTGAATAATCAAGTAAATGAATAAGAAAACAAGCAGAAAGATATGAAAGCAGTGATGATTATACTGGATCAGGCACACTACGATATAATCGTGGATAAACTGGAAAGGCTCAACATACGTGGTTTCACCTCCTGGAAAGAGGTGTACGGTAAGGGCAGCAAGGACGGCATTCCCCACTATGGGAGTCATGCCTGGCCATCGGTAAACAACGCTATCCTCACAGTGGTGGAGGACGGAAAGGTGGAAGCCTTACTGGCTTTCCTCAGGGAGCTGGACAACGAATCGTCCAACCTTGGCCTGAGGGCGTTTGTCTGGAATATAGAGACTGGAATGTGATTCAATTTTAAACGATAGATTTCCCGGGGCGTCGCTGTTGTACAGTGGCGCCCCATTTCTTTGACGGATTATTCTTTTAGTAGCGTTGATTTGCTTTTTACGCAGATGGAGTTATAACGGATTATATGCGGTTTTGTTTTGTTGAGGTAATCTGTTTTTTTACAAGCCGATAAATATTTCAAAATCTGACCGACTGACAACAGTGGTGGTGTTGTTGGGGTAGGCACTCCGAAATGAGTTGGGAAAATTGACTTTTTGTTTCTTCCATTTTATCTCAAACGCATCTATTATACCATCTTTTTCTTCAATGTAGTCAATCTCCGCTTTGTTGTGAGTCCGCCAAAAGTATGCATTGGCATAATTTTTATTGTAATTGTTCTGCTTAATTCGTTCTGAAATTAAAAAGTTTTCCCATAATGCACCCTTATCCATGCGCATTTCCGGTATGGAGAAATTGCTGATAAGCACATTGCGAATACCATTATCATAGAAATAGTATTTCTTACCCTTTTTAATTTCATTGCGCAGATTACGACTGAATGCCGGTAGT
>JBDKRY010000237.1:0-14454 GCA_039683155.1 Proteiniphilum sp. | reverse complement strand
GGATATATCGGTAAACTGCCAATTTTCGCGATAGGTTACCGCCTCTTCCAATGGGGTATTTACCGGATAACCGTTTAGAAAAACCTGCTCTGTGTTTAGTAGCATATTAACCATCAGCCCGTAAGGTGACATAACTTCCTGTGCCGCTGCCAGGAAGTAGCTGGCAAACAGGCAGATGATTGATATCGTTATACGATGTGAACCCATTTTATTATTTTATTAGATGAATCCTGCTCCGAAAACCATCAATAGCAAAGAGATAATTTATAATGCATTGAATATCAATATATATTTCTGTTCGATTGCAATACAAGAGACTTTTTAGAGGGGGAACTCTTTAATATCTTTCCAGTTGTTTCCTGATGGAAATTTTGTAATTCACGCAGAACGCCTTTGATGGGAGTCTTTCCTTTAATTCCTCATTGTATCCTTCCCATGTTCCGGTATTCCATGGGGGTAACCCCGACTCTTTTTTTGAAAAATGAGAGAAAATACTCATAGGAGCTGAAATTGAGCTCATATGCAATCTCCTTGACAGAATGGTTTGTTTCGGCCAGTAGCTCTTTTGCCGTGCGGAGTTTCAATTCCTGGAAATATTGTGCCGGCGCATATCCGGTATATTCTTTGAAAAACCTTCTGAACAAGGAGTAACTGATACCCAGGTTGGTAGCGATGCCTTTGATGTCGATGTTTTTGTTGACGTTTTCGATCATGATGATCTTTGCCCGTTCAATTTTTTGTGCCGATTCTTTCGATTCGAAATTGATGTTCTGTGCAAGAGATAAGATAGCTCCCAGAATATTAAACACGATTCCTGCGAGGTACTGCTGGGTAGCTCCCTTGTCTTCTTTGGCAATCCGGATGGCCGTTGAAAAAAGGTTGACCAGATCTTCATTGACCCCCACATTGAGCACCTGATTGTCGGGAGAAATAAATCCATTCGTAACAATGGCATCGATGATTTTGCCTTCAAAGCCGATATAATATTCATTCCATCCGGTCTCTTTCAGCGGGCAGTACGTATGCCACTGCCCCGGAAAAAGGAGCATCACCTGCCCTTTGGATATGTTTGTCTTCTTCGTGGTGGACGAAGTAAAGGTTCCCTTGCCTTTGCTGATGTAAACAATTTGATATTCCGATAAGACACGTCCGTTTCCAGGTTTGAAATAGTAGTTTTTGGGATGGTCAGTAGAGGGATACAACGTGTTCGGGGGGATAGGTTGAAAACCCACCGTGTTGACCGTCAGCCCAAATTTCTTATCCCTGTCACTGACCAGCAGGTATTTAAAGTCAATGCCGAAATCATTGTATCGCATGTTTTCTGTTTTAGATTTGCATATGTTTTGTCTTTTAACGTGTAAATATACAAATAAAATCACGACAAAGCACAATGCAGTTCTGGTTCCCTGTTATGCAGGGTGCCGCATTGTGTTGTCACACATATCAGAGAATGAATCCGGAATGTGTATGTTTATTGGAATAAATTGGGTATCACCAAAGAAAAAATCAATACCGCCATGCCCAGAGCCAGGAAAGTGACCGCTTTTTGTCCTGCTCCCTTCCACTCCTTCAGGATGATGCCCCATACATTGCTGAATACCACGTTTAGCGACATAAGAATGCTCCAGGAGAAAGCCATCATGACACTGTCAGGCTCAAAGAAGCTCTGTCCCATTCCCAATCCGAAGAACTGTGAGTACCATAGCAGCCCTGCCAGCGCACAGAATAAAATATTGTTTGTCAGCACAGCTTTGGAGGAACGGCCTATTTCTCCGCCGGTCTTGTTTTTCCGGTTCATGTAAAGGCAATAAACCAGATTGGTGATAAATCCACCTACGGTAACCAACAGGGTAACCGGATTCTGTGCGAACAATTCCTTTGCTCCGGCAGCAATGGCTGCTTCTTTCACCGGTATTCCCGCACTCAGTCCCAGGCTGAAGCAGGCGCTCATTACGCCGGACAGCAAGGCAATGAGCAGCCCTTTTTTCAGTGCAAAATCTTTGATGGCTTTCCGTCGCTCTTCCTCAGTCATGTTTTTGGATCGCAAACTACCTGCATACCCACCCAGTGCGATCCCAACCAGTGCGACCGCCACGGCAAGTAACAAGATCAAACCCTTGGGAGAGAACAGGTCGGTGCCGGTCAGTATGGCCGGTATGAGTGTCCCGAATGCGGCACAGGTACCCAATGCGACCGACTGACCCAGGGCGATTCCCAGAAAACGCATGCTGAGGCCGAAAGTAAGTCCCCCCACACCCCACAGTACGCCGTAACCAATGGCTTGCCATGTAGCAGACGGGTGGATGGTATAGATCTCAATCAATTCTGCCGGGGAGTTGGAGATGAATGCACCCAGCAAAGGAAAGACAAGCCATGCGAAAATTCCTTGGGTGAGCCAGAAATTTTCCCACGACCACTCCTTGATCTTATTGATGGGGACGTATGAGCTTGATTGGCCCATACTACCCACAGCAATAATCAATAAACCGATAATTGTTTGCATCGTTTATACCCTTTTTGAGGTGATCTGATCCTCGTACTCCTGGATCTCTTTGATATAGGCATCCCCCACAGGAACACCCTGCTGTTGGCAGTAATAACTGTACAGCGCATTCCACGGCATCGCTTTCAGCTCTTCCAGGTAAGCCATTCGCTCGAAGTTCCTGTCCTGTTTCTCAAAATCCCTCATCTTGTCGGTCGGCTCCAGCAATGCCTGCAACATTGCTTTCTGTGCGGAACGTACGCCCACCACGTACGCGCCGATGCGGTTGATGGAGGCATCGAAATAATCCAGTCCCACATGTACCCGATCTTTCTGGCCGGAACGGACGATCTCCTGCGAGATTGCCAGCAGTTCATCGGTAAGGATCACCACGTGGTCGCTGTCCCAGCGTTCAGGCCTGCTCACATGCAAGGTTATTTCAGGAACAAATAACAACAGGGAGGATAATTTATCGGAGATGGTTTCGGTAGGGTGGAAGTGACCGGCATCCAATGTCAGTAGCATGTTGTTCTTTACGGCATATCCCATATAGAATTCGTGGGAACCTA
This sequence comes from Proteiniphilum sp., assembly GCA_039683155.1. GTDB lineage: Bacteria > Bacteroidota > Bacteroidia > Bacteroidales > Dysgonomonadaceae > Proteiniphilum. The sequence goes on along the minus strand of JBDKRY010000237.1, from coordinate 11,403 downwards.
CTACGTAGCTTTCACTGCCAATGCCGAAAAGTTTACATTCCACACAATCCTTCAGATAATCGGTGCTGATCTTTTCTGACAGTACTTCATCCAATGATTCCTGCAGCAGCTTTCTGTGTGCATAACGGGATACCGTTTTGTCTTTTTCCCCATCGGGTATCCAGATGTTGTGGATGCAGGGATCGCCCTGTTGACGACCTATTTCAGCCGCAATTTCCCGGCACCGGCGAAGGTGGTCTTTCCAGAATTTCCGGATTTCCGGATCGAAATCGGAAAGGGTATAACCGCTATTGGCCTTATCGTGCGAGAAGAAGGTGGAATTAAAATCGAGTTTCACTCCTTTTTCTTTTGCCCAATCGATCCAGCTTTGAAAGTGTTTGGGTTCAATTTGATCACGATCCACAAATTCACCGCCGAAATCACCATAGATGGCATGCAAGCTTATCCTGTGTGTGCCGGGTATCAGTGAAAACACTTTCTCGAAATCATTTCTCAGCTCTTCAATGTTTCTGGCTTTACCGGGATAATTACCCGTCGCCTGAATGCCTCCGGTAAGCTCACCATCCGGATTTTCGAATCCCGATACGTCATCAGCCTGCCAGCAATGGATCGAAATAGACAACTTGTCCAATTGCTCAATTGCCTGTGCTGCATCTACTCCCAATGAGGCATACTGCTCCTTTGCTTCCTCAAATGCTCTTTTGATTTGTTCTTCCTTCATACGTTTATTTTGTTGATTGATTCATTCATATCTTTAACGATTGGAATTGCCTGGTTACATCATCAGCGTGTTATCCCTGTTTTATGATGAATTGCCCATTCTATTTATATTTCTTTGTACACTTCAAGATATCGTTGGTAATGATCATTCCATAATTCGGTATCGGAAGGCTCAAATAGTTCCAATTCTGTGGAATTACGGACCATACGGCGTATTTCCTCTTTGTTCTTTACCAGTCCTGCAGCTTTGGCCTGCATCAACAGATTCCCGATGGCGGTAGCTTCTGACGGTCCTGCCACAACAGGCAGGCCGATGGCATTTGCCGTAAAGGTGTTGAGCATGTTGTTTCTGGATCCTCCGCCAATGATGTGCAGCTTTTCGATGGGAAAACTGGCCAGTTTCTGCAAATCCTGTAATACCTGTTTATACCGGAAGGCCAGACTTTCGTATATACAGCGCGCAATTTCGCCGATGGTTTCCGGTACAAACTGGTTTGTTTGCTGGCAATAGTGCTGAATAGACGCAATCATGGAAGAAGGATTGGCAAAGCAGGAGGCGTCCGGATTGATGAAACATTGAAAAGATGCGGCACGTTGAGCGGCTGTCACAATCTCCTCGTAGGTTACCGGATTTTTCTTCTCCCATTCTTTCTTGCATTGTTCAATGAGCCACATGCCGCAAATATTCTTCAGGAGACGAATGGAACCGTCAGCTCCCCCCTCGTTGGTGAAGTTGAGCGCATAGGTAGCCTCATTGATGACAGGTTCTTCGGACTCAATCCCCATTAACGACCAGGTGCCGGAACTTAAATAGGCAAAATGGGCACTTTCTGCAGGCACTGCCAGCACGGCAGAAGCGGTATCGTGCCCGGCCACGGCGATCACTGAAATATCCTCCTGATCGGTCAGGTGTTGCACCGAGGGTGATATCTTTCCTATCGTTGTTCCGGAGAGCACCTTAGGAGCAAACTGCTCTTTCGTCAGCCGAATGGCATCCAGCAGAGAGGGCTCAAAATCTTTTGTGTAGGGGTTGATCATCTGCGATGTGGATGCGATGGTATACTCTGTGACCATCTGTCCGGTCAGCAGATACGAAAGGGCATCAGGCATAAACAGGATTTTATCGATAAGGGGATAGATGGACGAGTTCTCTTTCTGCATCGTATCCAGTTGAAACAATGAATTGAAGTCCATGATCTGAATGCCTGTTTTCTCATATACCTTTTTTTTGGGTATCCTGGAGAAAAAACGTTCCGGTGCACCCTGTGTATGGGAGTCACGATAGCTGTAAGGCATTCGCAGCGGTTCGCCGTCAGCCCCAAAACAGACGAAATCTACACCCCAGGTGTCGATCCCTACAGAGAGGATGGGGTAATTCCGGAGCTTGGTCTCGCGTAACGAATGAACGATTTGCTCGTACAAATAAAGCAAATCCCAGTATAGACGACTGTTCGCTTCCACCAGGGGATTGGAAAAACGATGAATTTCCTTCAGTACCAGGCGGTCATTTTGAACGGTTCCCAGCAGGGCTCTGCCGCTGCTTGCTCCTAAATCGATCGCCAAAAAAGAGTTTAAATTGCCTTCACTCATGATGAGGTTAAATTTTTCTGAAAGATTGTTTGCAAAAATAGCGTATAAAACGAATCCTTGCAATGAAAAGAATGATTTAATAACTGTGTTTTTTGATATTGTTCAAAAAAATAATCATAAACCAATGCTATCCCAAACGTGCATCAAGAAGATGTCAAAAATCACAGCTTAAAAATCAATTATTGGAATGGTATCCGCCCCAAATTAAATACATTTGTGCTTCGTATTGATCGTAGTTATTAGAAACCTGTTATATGATATGGGGAAAGAAACAAGTATACTGTTATTTTTTTGGTTTTTTTATGAAATAAAAGTAACTTTGTCTCAGCATAGTTCAGCACAGTGTTTTATTTTGGAAATGCTTAAATCATTTATAAATGGCAGTTGTAGTAATCATGCCCAAGCAGGGGCAATCGGTTGAGAGTTGTATCATTACAACATTACATAAGAAAAAAGGCGATATGGTGAAAAAAGGGGATGTCTTGTTCTCTTACGAAACGGATAAGGCTTCCTTTGAGGAGGAATCACCGGCAGACGGGACCGTATTGGCCTGTTTTTACGGCGAAGGTGATGAAGTGCCCGTCCTGGGGAGCATGATGATCATCGGGGAACCGGGTGAAGATATCACCCCACTGCTCACCGTAAGTCAGGAGACTGCGTCGGGAAGTCACCCCGATGAGATGGGCAACGGCGTTACTCCTCCCGATATACAAACAGGAGAACCGGCAGCCGATTCATCAACAGCGACCATCGCCTACCCCCATGACGACAAGACACTACATGGAGCTCCGGTTCAGGCAGGAAGCTCTGAAAACCGGTTCATTTCCCCCCGGGCAAAGATATTGGCTGAGAAAAATGCGGTGCCTGTTGCACAACTTACCGGCACCGGTCCGGGGGGACGGATTGTCGAGAAGGATGTAGAAGCCTATTTGGCCAATCGTCCCCGGATGACGCCTCTGGCAAAGAAAGTAGCTGCCGAAGGGGGTGCGCAACCGGCGGCGCCGGGAACAGGTCTGGCGGGCAGATCCCGTGCAGTCGATCTGTCCGCTCCGGTAAACACCATATACGGCGTTGATTATGAGGATAAGAAGATATCGAACATGCGCAGGCTGATTGCAAAATCAATGCATGCGTCCCTACAAAACTCAGCGCAGCTCACCCATCATCTGGGAGCGGATGCCAGACGCATTCTCGATCTGCGCAAGAAAGCCAAAGCTGCATTTGAATCCGGAAAACTTGCGGTGAACATCACGTTGAACGATATGGTCTGTTTCGCGGTGATCAAAGCCCTGAAGAAATTCCACGAAGTAAATGCCCATTTTCTGGGCGACAGCAAGCGATATTTTCACAAAGTACATCTGGGCCAGGCTGTGGATACCGAACGCGGGTTAATGGTTCCGGTATTGCGCAACGCCGATGACCTGTCCATTGCCGGGCTCTGCGGCCAGCTCAAAGAGATTGCCACAGCCTGCCGTGCCGGCAGTGTGAACCCCGATATGCTCGCAGCAGAGGCTGGCACCTTCACCGTATCGAATCTCGGCAATTACGGGGTAGAGATGTTTACGCCGGTGATCAACCTGCCTCAGTCGGCCATCCTCGGTGTCAATACCATCGTACCTCGTCCGAAAGATCTGGGCGACGGCGTGTATGCTTTTGTGCCCTATATCGGATTAAGCCTGACCTACGATCACCGGTCACTGGATGGCGGCGAGGCAACCCGCTTCCTGAAGCAGATTGCCATAGAGATAGAAAATCTGGAATTGGAAGTATAAGACCAAAGAGCCAAGAGCCAAGATTCAAGACAAGAGATACGATGTGATGTATAATTTAAAGTAATCAGGATTTTAATGAACTCTTTGATTTTAAATTGTTATATGGTAAATGCTTTTAGCAATGTATTAAAATAATAAATTATGCCGATAACCAGTCTGAATATAGCCTTTAAAGTCTTGGCTCCTGATTCCTGGTTCTTGGATCTCTAAAGAAAATATTATGATAGATTTACTGATCATCGGTGGCGGTCCCGCCGGTTATGTGGCGGCGGAAAGAGCCGGACACAATGGATTGAACGTGGTTCTTTTTGAGAAGAAAGCAATGGGAGGTGTCTGCCTCAATGAAGGGTGTATCCCCACAAAAACATTGCTGTACAGTGCCAAGATCTATGAAAACGCCCTGCATGGAGACAAGTATGGCGTTTTTGGCGATAACATCCGCTTCGATTATGAAAAGATGATCGCCCGCAAAAATAAGGTGGTACGTAAGCTGGTCTCCGGTGTGGAGAGCAAGATGAAAGCCAACAAGGTGACGGTGGTCAAAGGAGATGCGATGATCGAAGGACGTTCCACCGACGGCATTGAGGTCAGCTGCAACGGTGAAAAATATAGGGGTAAAAACCTGCTTGTCTGTACTGGTTCCGAAGCCTCCATACCTCCCATTCCCGGATTGAAGGAAGCCGGAGAGGTGATTCTCACCAATCGGGAGATTCTGGAGATGACCGAGCGACCCACCTCACTGGTCGTTATTGGTGGTGGTGTGATCGGGATGGAGTTTGCCAGTTTCTACAATAGTCTGGGAACGAAGGTGACAGTCGTGGAGATGCTGCCGGAGATTTTGGGAGGCCTCGATTTCGAAATCTCTGCCATGCTGCGTGATATCTACACAAAAAAAGGCATTTCGTTCAACCTGAATGCAAAAGTGGTGCAGGTGGATGGCAACAAGGTTGTCTTTGAGAAAGAGGGTGTGACCCAAACGGTGGAAGGTGAAAAAATACTGTTGAGTGTGGGTCGTCGCCCGGTTACACAGGGCTTTGGGCTGGAAAACCTGCAAGTGGAGTTGCTGCGCAACGGCATCAAGGTGGATGAGAAGATGCGGACCAACGTTCCCGGTGTTTTTGCCGCAGGCGATGTGACCGGTTTCTCCCTGCTGGCTCATACGGCAAGTCGCGAGGGAGAGGTGGTGGTCAACAACCTCACCGGACGGAATGATATCATGCGTTACAACGCCATTCCGGGAGTTGTATATACCAACCCGGAAGTGGCCGGCGTGGGAGAAACGGAAGAGTCGGCCAAAGCGAAAAAGATTGCCTACAAGGTGGCCAGGTTGCCCATGGCCTATGCAGGGCGATTTGTGGTCGAGAATGAGGGTGGCAGCGGACTCTGCAAGGTGCTGGTGGGAGAGAAGCATGGTGAGGTGATTGGCGTGCACCTGTTGGGCAATCCTTCCAGTGAAATCATTTATGGAGCCTGTATTGCCATTGAACAGGAGATGACGCTGAAAGAGATGCAGGAGGTGGTCTTCCCGCATCCTACCGTGAGTGAGATATTGAAAGAGACGGTATTTACCTTTTGAAAGCCAATATTCGATAGTAATTCAATAGTAATTCAATAGTAACGCGAAGCGAATAACGTGAACGACGTGAACAAATAACGGCGTAAGCTGAATAACGTGAACGACGTGAACAAATAATAAGGAAATCAACAAATCAAAATAAAATGCCAAAAGTACAATTCATTGATCCGTCGCAAGTCCGCAAGCCGGGGTTTGTGGAGTTTCAGCCCATCCCCGTCAATCAGTATCAAAAGAGCATCGCAGAAGAAAAAGAGAATTTCACCCAGGAAGAGTTCAAAGCCATCTACCATGATATGGTGTTGATCCGCGAGTTCGAAACCATGTTGAACCTGGTCAAAATCAAAGGTGAATACAACGGTACATCCTACAACCATCCCGGTCCGGCACACCTCTCCATCGGTCAGGAGTCGGCCGCAGTGGGCATGGCCTGGACGCTGACGGTGGATGATTTTATCTTCGGGAGTCACCGTTCTCACGGTGAGATTCTGGCCAAAGGGATGTCTGCCATCCATAAGCTGGATGACGAGCAGCTCACTGCGATCATGGAATCTTTCTTCGACGGTGCAATCTATGAGATTGTGAAAAAGGATTTCACCGGATCGGTAAAAGAGCTTGCCAGAAGATTCCTGGTGTATGGCACCCTGGCTGAGATCTTCGCCCGCAAGACCGGATTCAACAGGGGACTGGGCGGTTCCATGCATGCCTTTTTCACGCCCTTCGGCGTCTATCCCAACAATGCCATCGTGGGCGGTTCTGGCGACATTGCCGTGGGTGCGGCACTTTACAAGAAAGTGAACCGTAAACCGGGACTGGTGGTAGCCAATATCGGCGATGCCTCGCTGGCCTGCGGCCCGGTGTGGGAGGGAATCTCCTTCGCCGCCATGGATCAGTTCCGTGAGCTCTGGGAAGGAGAGATGAAAGGAGGCCTGCCGGTGATCATCAACATCATGAACAACCAGTACGGCATGGGTGGCCAGACTGTCGGCGAGACCATGGGCTACGGCATTGCTGCCCGCATTGGTGCGGGCGTAAATCCCGAGCAGATGCATGCCGAGCGGGTGGACGGTTACAATCCTCTGGCGGTGATCGATGCCTACAAACGTAAGAGAAAGGTGATAGAGGAGAAGAGAGGGCCGGTATTGCTGGATGTGCTCACCTACCGCTACAGCGGGCACTCACCCTCCGATGCCTCCTCCTATCGGACAAAGGAAGAGGTGGAAGCCTGGGAAGCACAGGACTGCATCCGCAGCTATGGAGAGCAGCTGCTGGAAGCCGAAGTGGCGACTCAGTCGGAGCTGGATAGCATATCCGACGAGATCCGCCGACTGGTGAATGAGATGTTCCTCAAGGCAATTGACGATGAGATATCCCCTCGCATGGACAATGCCGATGTGATCGGTGAGATGATGTTCTCCAACGGATCGGTAGATTCCTTCTCCGATGCAAAGCCGGAAGTATTGATGCCTATAGAGGAGAATCCCCGCGTAAAGAAGATAGCCGCTAAGGAACGTTTCGCCTTCGATGCGGAGGGGAAGCCGTTCAGCAAGATGAAACAGTTTCAGTTGCGCGACGGCATCTTCGAGGCCATCATCGACCGGTTCTACAAAGATGCGTCGCTTATCGCCTATGGCGAGGAGAACCGCGACTGGGGCGGCGCCTTTGCTGTCTATGGGGGACTGACCGAGGCGCTGCCGTACCACCGTCTCTTCAACTCACCCATCGCCGAGGCTTCCATCGTGGGTACCGCCATCGGCTATGCGATGTGCGGCGGACGGGTGATTCCCGAGATCATGTACTGCGACTTTATCGGCCGTGCCGGTGATGAGATCTTCAATCAGCTGCCCAAATGGCAGGCCATGAGCGGCAACGTGCTCAAGATGCCGGTGGTGGTGCGTGTCTCCGTCGGCTCCAAATATGGGGCACAGCACTCGCAGGACTGGACCTCGCTGGTGGCGCACATACCCGGCATCAAGGTCTGCTTCCCGGTGACGCCCTACGATGCCAAGGGGCTGATGAACGCCGCCCTGCAGGGTACCGACCCGGTGATCTTCTTCGAGAGCCAGCGCATCTACGATATCGGCGAACAGTTTCATGAAGGAGGCGTACCCACTGGCTATTACGAGATACCCCTTGGCGAACCCGATGTGAAGAAAGAGGGGAAAGATATCACTTTCCTGACCATCGGACATACCCTCTATCCCGCATTGAAGGCGGCCAAAGAGCTCGAAGATAAATACGGCATGAGCGCCGAAGTGATCGATGCCCGTTCGCTGGTACCCTTCAACTATGAAAAGGTGATTGCCTCGGTAAAGAAAACCGGAAAGATCATCGTGGCAGGCGAAGCCACCGCCCGTGGATCGTTCCTGAATGACTTCGCTGCCAATATAGGCCAACTTGCATTCGACTGGCTCGATGCACCGGTCTGTGTACTTGGTTCCCGCAACTGGATCACACCGGCACACGAACTGGAAGAGGCATTCTTCCCGCAGCCGGGCTGGTTTCTGGATATGATCCATGAACGGATACAGCCGCTGAATGGCTATGTACCCGGACAGAACTTCACCGATGGTGAGATGGGGAAGCGCGCCAAAAAAGGGATCTGATGTGAAGATGTGAAGATTCGGTAATGTGATGATTTATCAACTAATCTGCTAAACTGCTAATCAATTTATGATATTGAAAGTAAATGCCCATTTGCATACACCCTATTCTTTCAGTGCATTCCGGGATATCGATGATGCACTGGACAGGGCGGTCGAAGAAGAGGTGAAGGTATTGGGAATCAATGATTTCTACACAGCTGAAGGATATCAGGAGTGGGCTGAAGGATGTAAAAAAAGGCAGCTCTATCCGCTTTTTGGTATCGAGTTCATCAGCCTGAACGAAGCAGATCAGAAAGCCGGGTTGCGGGTGAACGATCCTGCCAATCCGGGCCGTACCTACCTCAGCGGAAAAGGGATGTCCTATCCTTTTCGGCTGGCAGAACCCTACGCTTCTCAGCTGGCAACCGTGGTGCTTGAATCAAACCGGCAGGTGGAAGCAATGTGCGCGAAACTGAACGATCATCTCCGCCACAAGGAAGTGAATATCACCCTCGATGTGGTGCAAATCAAAAATGAACTGACCAAAGGGGCCCTCCGCGAACGGCACCTGGCAAGAGCCTTGCGATTGGCAGTATATGTGTTTTGCGAAAATGATGAATCCGCCGTACAATCGGTTTTGGAACATCTTTTTGATGGGAAAAAAGTGAAATCAGCGTTGAAAGATGTAGCCGGTGTGGAGAACGAGATTCGTGCAAATCTGCTGAAAGCAGGCGGTGCTGCATTTGTGCCGGAAGACCCTAAAGCGTTTCTTCCGATGCAGGGCGTGTGTGAGATCATCCTCGCAGCAGGGGGTATCCCTACTTATCCTTTTTTAGCGGATGATATAAACGGTAATTATACCGATTTTGAAAGTGACCTGGAAAGGGTAGCGAAACAACTCACAGAACGTGGTTTTCATTCCGTGGAATTTATTACCCCGCGCAATGATGTGCATTTGCTGGAGAAATATGCTGCCTATCTCTATGAACAGGGATTTGTGGTGACGTTCGGCAGCGAGCACAATACGCCCGCCATGGAACCCATTGAACTTTTTGCCCGAAACCATACACCATTGACCGACCGGCTGAAGCAAATCAACTACAACGGAGCTTGTGTGATCGCAGCACATCAGCATATGAAGGCGCTGCGTCTCCCGGGTTATGTGGACGATGAGGGTCATGCCGACCGCTCCAAACGGCGCGAGTTTGAACAACTGGGCGAGCTGTTGATGGAACGGCGATTATTTTATTCATAAATCTTCTTAGGCTCGCGTTAAAGTGGGCGGGAATCGAAAAAAAACATCCAAAGATACAATGACTCCTATTCAAGAATTGATTTCCATTTCCCGGTTCTACGGTGCCGACAATCGTTTTGTGATTGCCGGCGGCGGAAACACCTCCTATAAGAACAGCGAAAAAATATGGGTGAAGGCCAGCGGTGCATCACTTGCCACAATCACCGAAGATGGTTTTGCCGTGCTCGACCGTTCTTTGCTTCATCCGATGACCGAAAAGGTGTACAGCACCCATCCGGCACAACGGGAAGAACAGGTGAAAAACGACTTGGCCGCAGCCACCCTCACCAAAGACAAACGTCCCTCTGTGGAGACATCGATGCACAATGTGATCGATTACCCTTTTGTGGTACATCTGCATCCGACAGCCGTGAACGGACTGATGTGCGCACAGGATGCGGAAGCCTCTTTAAAAAGGATGTTTGGCGAGAAAACGTTGTACGTGGACTATACCGATCCGGGCTATCTGTTATTCAAAAAGGTGAATGAAAGGATAAAAGCGTACCGGGCAGCATACCATGAGGAACCCAAAGTGATCTGGCTGCAGAACCACGGTATTTTTGTCGCTGCCGACACTACCGATGAAATAAAATCGATCTATGTGGATATATTGCAAAAGATCGAAGGAGCAGTTTCAAAACGTTTGCCTGTGCAGGAAAGAGAATGCTCCCGCATCACGGAAGAAGTTGTTCCCGCATTGCGGATGATGCTCTCCGATAACGGACTGAAAAAGCTGAGGGTACGCCATAACGAATTAATCGAATGGTATGGCAACAGCAGCGAAAATCGGCAGGATATATCCAAACCATTTACGCCGGATCAAATTGTCTATTGCAAATCAAACTATCTCTTCCTCAACGAAGAGGAACCCAATCAGCTGCTACGTGAAGCGGAAAAAGCGATTCCCTCCTTTGAGCAGCAACATGGATATCAGCCAAAGGTGCTGCTGATTAAAGGGGTCGGACTGGTCGCTGCCGGCGATCATGCCCGTCAGTGTGACATCATCCTCGACGTGTTCGAAGATGCCATGAAAGTGGCCTGGTTGTCCCGGTCGTTTGGAGGGCCCCATCCGATGACGCCGGAGCAGATCGATTTTATCGACAACTGGGAAGTGGAAAACTATCGCCGGAGTGTGGCAGCAGGTTCCACCGGAGGGCGTGCCGAAAATAAGGTCATCATCATCACCGGTGCCGCGCAAGGCTTTGGTGAAGGCATCGGGCGGTGCCTCATACCGGAAGGGGCCAATATTGTGGTGGCCGATCTGAATGAAGAGACGGGTAGGGCCACGACAGCAGATTTCAACAGGATCGCGAAAAATAACCGGGCTGTTTTCGTGAAGACGAATGTAGCGGAAATATCGAGTTTGGAGGATCTTGTACACGAAACCATTTGTGCGTTCGGCGGGATCGACTGTTTTATCAGCAATGCCGGGGTGCTGCGTGCCGGTGGACTGGATGAGATGACACCCGAAACTTTCGATTTTGTCACCCGCATCAATTATAATGCCTACTTTTATGGTACGAAGGTGGTCAGCAAAATCATGAAGTTGCAGACAAAGTATGCTTCGGGCGATTATTATGCCGATATCATCCAGATCAATTCCAAATCGGGCCTGCAGGGCAGCAAGGCCAACTTTGCTTATGCGGGAGGGAAATTCGGAGGAATTGGACTGACACAATCCTTTGCACTGGAACTGGCTCCCTTCCGCATCAAGGTGAATGCTGTTTGTCCGGGTAACTTTTACGAAGGCCCTCTCTGGAGCGATCCCGAAAAAGGGTTGTTTGTGCAATATTTGAAGGCAGGAAAAGTGCCCGGCGCCAAAACGGTGGAGGAGGTGAAAGCGTTCTACCTGTCGAAAGTACCGATGGG